>JANOBX010000081.1:0-54870 GCA_031411875.1 Burkholderiales bacterium
CCGGCCGGCCCAGCGCCGCCCGGCTGCCGGCGCCGCAGGTTCGCATCCACGTGGCCCTGGCCTGCACGCTGGTGGCACTGGGCCTGGTCAACGCCATCGTGGCGGCCACGATGCCGGGGGACT
Source organism: Burkholderiales bacterium (assembly GCA_031411875.1). Taxonomy (GTDB): domain Bacteria; phylum Pseudomonadota; class Gammaproteobacteria; order Burkholderiales; family Burkholderiaceae_C; genus Rubrivivax. The sequence continues at coordinate 124 of JANOBX010000081.1, forward strand.
GGAAGGCGCGCACCGAGAACGTCACCGAATGGTGGGGCGCGCTGATCTTCGTGCTGTGCTTCTTCGCGCTGGCCGCCATGTGGTGGCGCGGCGGGGTCAGGCTGGCCTGGCGCAGCGCCTGACCACCCAATGCACGCCCTTCAGGCCGGCGCGCTGAAACGGGCCAGGATGCCGGCGTGCTGCACGGGCCAGGCCGCCAGCGCTGCGGCGTCGCCGTCGAACACGGTGCGCAGGAAGGCCAGGGTCAAGGCCTGGGTGGCGGCCTTCACCTGCGGGTTCAGGGTCACGCCGCCCGTACCGCCGCGGTCGGTGAACATGCTGTGCGAGCCGCCCTGGTAGACCGCCAGCCACTTGCGGTTGCCGCCCATGGCCTCGAACAGCGCGACACGGTCTTCAGAGCCGCTGTAGTAGCCGGGAATGCGGATGACGTCGTCGGTGGCGGTGATGTGCAGGCTGGGCAGGGTGATGCCCGACAACACGCGGGACGGCTCGCTTTCCCCGTAGAACGGCGGCGCGGAGATGACGATGGCCGCGCGCACGCGCTCGTCGCGCAGCACGATCTCGCGGCCTTCGCGCGGCACGCGCGCGCCCGAAGCCAGCAGCGTGGTGTTGGCGCCGTAGCTGTGGCCGGCGGCGACGATGCGGCTGCCGTCGAAGCACGCGGCGAGCTCGCCCGCCAGCAGGGTGTCGAGCGCAAAACGCAGGTCGCTGGCCCGGGCCATGGCTTCTGCGTCCTGGGCCGCGTCCTGCAGGCGCCCGAGCAGGCCGAAGACGCTGCCGGTCCAGAGCGCGCGGTCGCTGCCCACGTGCTGCAGGTGCAGGCTGGCCACACCATGGCGCGCGAAGTGCTGGCCCAGGTAGCTGTAGCCGCGGCGCGAACCGCCGATGCCGTGCGAGAACACGACCACCGGCGCGCCGCGCACGTCAGCGCCGACGGCGGCGGGCAGATACAGCCGCACGGGCACGGGTCGCTGGCGGGCCGTGTCGACCCAGTCCAGGTCGAGCACTTCGAAAGCCCGCGTGAGCCGGCTTTCCGCGGCCTGCAGCTTCATCACCGCCAGCGCGGCGGCGCCGGCGGCGGCCTGCAGCAGCACACGCCTGGACAAGGTCGACAAGGGCTTCATGCCTGCTTCTCCTGGATCAAGGGCTTGCCCTGCATGGCCGGGGCGGTGGGGCGGCCGCGCCGCATCAGGCGTTTCAGGCCGTTGACGCCGTCGTCGACGAAGGTGAACACCACGGGGATCACGAGCAGGCTCAGGAAGGTGCTGGTAATGAGCCCGCCGATCACGACGATGGCCATGGGCGCGCGGAAGCTCGGGTCGGTGCCCAGGCCCAGGGCGATGGGCATCATGCCCGCGCCCATGGCGATGGTGGTCATCACGATCGGCCGGGCGCGCTTGTGGCAGGCGTCCAGGATGGCGTGCCAGCGGTCCAGGCCGTGGTCGCGCCGCGCGATGATGATGTAGTCCACCAGCAGGATGCTGTTCTTGGTGGCGATGCCCATCAGCATGATCAGGCCGATCATGCTGGGCATGGTCAGGGCCGTGTCGGTGACGAACAGCGCCAGGAACGCGCCAGGGATCGACAGCACCAGCGCGCCCAGGATCGTCACCGGCTGCACGAAGTCCTTGAACAGCAGCACGAGCACGATGTAGATGCACAGCACGCCGGTCAGCATGGCCAGGCCGAAGCTGGCGAAGAGCTCGGCCATGGCCTCGGCGTCGCCGATCTCGGTCTGGATCACGCCCGGCGGCAGCTGCTGCAGGCTGGGCAGCGCCAGCGCCGCGTCCTTCACCTGGCCCAGCGGGCGCTGGTTCAGCTCGATCTCGAAGTTGACGTTGCGCTGGCGGTTGTAGCGGTCGATCTGCGCCGGCCCGCTGTCGATCGACAGCGTGGCCACGTTGCCCAGCATCACCGGGCCATGCGTTCCCGGCACCGGCAGCCTGGCCAGCAAGGCCAGGTCGGTGCGGGCCTCGGCCGGCAGGCGCACGACGATGGGAATCTGGCGCTGGCTCAGGTTCAGCTTGGCCAGGCTCTGGTCGTAGTCGCCGGCGGTGGCGATGCGCAGCGTGTCGGCGATGGCCTCGCTGGTCACGCCCAGATCGGCGGCACGGGCCGAATCGGGCCGCACGATGAGCTCGGGGCGCACCAGGCTGGAACTGCTGGTGACGTTGCCGATGCCGGGGATGGTGCGGAGCTCGCGTTCCACCACGGCGGCGTGGGCGGCCAGGGTGGCGCCGTCTTCACCGGCCAGCACCAGCACGTACTTCTCGGAACTCTGGCCGAAGCCGACCTTGATGCGCGCGCCCGGAATCACGCCCAGCAGCTCGCGCAGCTCGCCTTCGATGACCTGCTTGCTGATGTCGCGGTCGGTGCGGTGGGTGAGGTTCAGGGTGAGCGTGGCCACGCGCACTTCGGGCAGGCCGCCACCCGGGGTGAAGGTGTCGGCACCGGTGCTGCCACCGCCCACCGCGGTGTAGATCAGCTTCACGTGCGGGTGCTTCTCGACCACGCTGCGCGCCTGCTCGGCCGCGGCCAGGGTCTGCTGGAAGGTGCTGCCGGGCGGCAGGGTCACCATCACCTGGGTCTGGCCGAAGTCGTCGGGCGGAATGAAGCCGGCCTCGAGCTTGGTCACCAGCCAGAACGAACCGACGAAGAACACCGTCGTGGCCAGCATCGTGACCAGCCGGTGCCTCAGGCACCAGGCGGCCCACTCGCCATAGCGCGTGAGCCAGCGGGGTTCGACATGGGGCTTGGTCGGCGGCCTCAGGATGTAGGCCGCCATCATCGGCGTGAGCATGCGCGCCACCACCAGGCTGAAGAACACCGCGATCGCCGCGGTCCAGCCGAACTGCACGAAGAACTTGCCGGGCACGCCGCTCATGAAGGCCGTGGGCAGGAACACGGCAATCAGCGTGAAGGTGGTGGCAATCACCGCCAGGCCGATCTCGTCGGCGGCCTCCATGGCCGCCTCGAAAGGTGTCTTGCCCATGCGCAGGTGGCGCATGATGTTCTCGATCTCGACGATGGCGTCGTCGACCAGGATGCCCACCACCAGCGACAGGCTCAACAGCGTGATGACGTTGAGCGAGAAGTCGAACAGGTAGTACATGGCGGCGAAGGCCGGCATGATGGACAGCGGCAAGGCCACGGCGGCGACCAAGGTGGCACGCCAGTCGCGCAGGAAGAACCACACCACGATGACGGCCAGCACCGCGCCTTCCAGCAGCAGGGCCATGCTGCCGTGGAAGTTCTCGACCGTGGCGTCGACGAAGTTGAAGGCTTCTGTCACGGTGACGTCGGGCCGCTCGGCGGTGAACTTGTCGATGGCGGCGCGCACGCCGGCGGCCACGTCGGTCTCGCTCGCGCCGCGGCTGCGCACGATCTCGAAACCCACCACCGGCTTGCCGTTCAGCAGCGCGGTGCTGCGCTGCTCGGCCACGGTGTCGGTGACGCGCGCCACCTCGTCCAGCCGGATGCGGCGGCCGTCGCTCAGGCCGATCTCCAGCCTGGCCAGCTCGGCCGCGCTCTGCACCGTGGCGATGGTGCGCACGCTTTGCTCGATGCCGCCGACGTCGGTGCGGCCGCCGCTGGCGTCTTGCTGGATGGCGCGCAGCTGGCGCGAGACATCGGAGGCCGTGGCGTTCAGCGCCAGCAGCTTGGCCGGGTCGATGTCCACGCGCACCTCGCGCGTGACCCCGCCCACCCGCGCCACGCTGCCCACGCCGCGCACCGCCAGCATCGCCTTGCTGACGTCGTTGTCGACAAACCAGGACAGCTGTTCCTCGTCCATGCGCGTGGACGAGACGGTGTAGGTGAGGATGGGCGAACCCGACAGCTCGACCTTGCTGATGACCGGGTCGCGCAGCTCGGCGGGCAGGTCGGCGCGCACGCGCTGCACCGCCGCGCGCACGTCGTCCAGCGCTTCCTGGGTGGGCTTTTCCAGGCGGAATTCGGCGGTGACGACGGCCACGCCGTCCTGCACCTTGGTGTAGATGTTCTTCAGGCCCTGGATCGAGGCGACGGCGTTCTCGAGCTTGCGCGCGACCTCGGTTTCCAGCTGCGCCGGCGCGGCGCCGGGCAGGCTGGCACTGATGGTGACGGTGGGCAGGTCGATGTCGGGGAACTGCTGCACCTTCATGCTCTTGAAGCCCATCGCGCCCAGCAGCGTGAGCATGATGAACAGCATCACCGCGGGGATGGGGTTGCGGATGCACCAGGCGGAAACGTTCATGGCAGTCCTCGTGGGCAGCAGGAATTACTTGGCGGCGGACACGGCCGGCGCGCCGGCGACCACGCGCACGGTGTCGCCGTCGCCGAGGAAGCCGGCACCGCTGGCCACCACGCGTGCGGCCGGGTCCAGGCCGCCGGTGATCTCGATGCGCTCGCCCAGGCGCCGGCCCACCGTCACCTTGACCTGGCGCACCTTGTTGTCGGCGCCGGCCTGGAAGACATAGCTGAAGCCGTCGCGCAGCAGCACCGCGGTCTGCGGCAGCGTCAGCGCAGCGCTGCTGCCGACCTGGAATTCACCCCGCGCGAACATGCCCGCCCGCGCCGTGCCGGGCTGGGGCAGGTCGACATAGACTAGGCCGTTGCGGGTGGCCGCATCCACCGTGGGGGCGACGATGCGCAGCTTGCCGATGACGGGCTGGCCACTGGCGGGCGTCACGCGCACCGCCATGCCGGGCTGCAGCGCCGCCAGCTCGCTGCTGGCGACCTCGGCGCGCCATTCCAGCCGGCCCTGGCGGATCAGCCTGAACAATTCCTGGCCCGGGCTGACGACCGCGCCCACCGTGGCCAGGCGGCCGCTGATGACCCCGTCGTCGGGTGCCAGCACCTGCGTCTGCGCCAGGCGCAGCTGCTGGGTCTGGAACAAGGCCCGCTGCGCCTGCAGGCGGGCGTCGGCGGTGCGTTCTGCGGTGAGGAGCTGGTTGATCTGCTGTTCGCTCAGGGCGCCGCTGGCCTGAAGGTCGCGTGCGCGCTGCGCGTTGGCGCCGGCTTCGGCCAGGGTGGCCTCGGCCTCGGCAACAGCAGCGCGGGCCTGCGCCAGGTCGGCCTGCGGCAGGGCCGCGGCGAAGGTGGCCAGCACCTGGCCGCGCTTGACGCGGTCGCCGACGTTCACGCGCACCTCCGCCAGGCGCAGGCCCTGGGCCTCGGCTCCGACAACGGCCTCTTGCCAGGCGGCCACGCTGCCGTTGGCGGCCACCGACACGGGCAGCTCGCCGCGCTGCGGCGTGGCCAGGGTCACGGTCAGCGCCGGCTTGGCCGCCGGGCCCGTTGCGGCTGGCGGCGGGTCGGCCGCGAACACCGACAGCGCGGCCAGGCTGCCGGCGGCCAGCAACAGCGCCGCGCCTGACCCGAGCCAGGCCATCTTGCGGCGGGACAGGGTGGGGATGAGTGATTCGGTCATGGTCGTGCACCCAGGCTCGGCGTCGTGGAGGGGGTCGTCGAAAGGGTCGGAAAGGAAGAGGCGGCGCCAGCCACGGGCAGCGGCGCGTCGGCACGCCAACCCGCACCCAGCGCGCGCACCAGCGTCACCCAGGCCTGGGCGCGTTCACGCTGCAGTTCGATGAGCGCACTTTGCGCCTGCAGTGCATTGCGGCGGACGTTCTCCAGGTCGAGCACGCTGGCCAGGCCGCCGCGCTGGCGCGCCTCAGTGGCCACGAGCGCGGCCTCGAAATCGGTGGTGGCACTGCGCGCGTCGTCGAAGCGGGCGGCCGTGCTCTGCAGACCCACGAAGCTGGTCTCGACCTCGCGCACCGCCCGGCGCACGGCCGCGCGAAACTGCGCCAGCGTGCTGTCGTATTCGGCACGCGCGGCGCGCGTGTTGGCGGCGCGGCTGCCGGCGTCGAAGAGCGGGAAGTTCACGCTCAGCGGCCCGATCGACCAGGTGCCACCGCTCTGGGTTTCACCGCCGCTGCGCAAGGCCAGGCCGCCGATCGACCCGCTCAGGGCCACCTGCGGCAGTTCCAGCGCGGCAGCACGGTCGCGGTCGGCAGCGGCGGCCTGCACGGCCAGCGCCGCGTCCTGCAGGTCGGGGCGTTGCGCCAGCAGTTCTGCGGGCAGGCTGGGCGGCAGCACCGCGGGCGGCTGGGGCAGCTGCGCCGTGGCCGGGGCGAGCAGCGCACGCAGCTCGGGTTCAGGCAGGTCTGTGAGCTCGACGAGGCCCTTCACGAGCTGGTCGCACTGGCCGCGCTGCTGCGTGACGGTGGCCCGCGCCTGTGCGGCGCCGGCACGCGCCAGCGCTGCGTCGGCAGGGGCCGTGAAGCCGGCACGGGCACTCAGGTCGGTGAGGCGCGCGGTGGCGGCGCGGCTGTCGGCGTCCTGCTGGGTGATGCGGGTCTGGGCTTCGCAGGCGCGCAGGTCGACCAGGCTGGCGTGGACCTCGGCGGCCACCGCCGTCCGGGCATCGGCCAGCAGCGCCTGGGCGCCGCGCAGCCGGGCGCTGGCGGCCTGGCGGCCGGCGGCGTTGGCTCCGAAGAGGTCGATCTCCCAGCCGGCCTGCACCCCGGCGCTGGCGCTGGCGTTGCTGGGCAGGTTCGGGACGCTGCGCGATTGGCTGAGCCCGGCCGTGGCGCCGACCTGAGGCAGCAGCGCCGCAGTGGCCGCCGTCTGCGTGGCGCGGGCGCGTTCGATGCGCGCGCCGGCCAGCGCCAGGCTGGGGCTTGCCGTCTGGGCGGCCTGCAGCAGGGCCGGCAGCGCGGGGTCGCCGAAACGGGCCCAGAACTCGGCCGCTGGAACGACGGCCACGCCAGCAGCGGCGGGCAGCAGTGCCTGCCAGCGCAGGGCGGCGGGCGCGGGAGTGGGCGTGGCCAGCGGTGGCGCCACCGTGGCGCAACCCTGCATGAACAGCAGGGACGCCAGCACGGCGGCCAAGCCAGGTGTACGGAAGCCGTTCACGATATCGAGCCCTCGTTCAAGTCGATGCCCCGGCGCGAGGCCTCGGCCCGGACCATGGCCAGCCCGAACATCACCAGCCGGTCGGACCAGCAGTCGATCTGCTCCGGCCCGGCCATCAGCCCGGGGGCCAGCGCCTCGCTCATGTCGAAGCCCACGTGCAGATGCACGCCCAGCCCGGCCAGACCGATGGCCAGGCGCTGCAGGTCGGCGTCGGCGGCGCAGCCGGCGGCGTCCAGGTTCATGTGGCGGCAGAGCACGCGCACCAGCCCGTCGTGCAGGGGCTTGATGCCGTGCGCGGCGTCGTAGGGCCACAGGCCGGTGGGTTCGAGCATCTCGCGAAAGTGCAGCTTCATGCACAGGCGCACCATGTCGCCGCGCTTGAGCGGTTCGACGAACCCGGCGTAGAAGCCCGCCAGGGCTTGCGCCAGGCTGAGCTGCGGGTCGCTGTAGCGGGCCAGGTCGGCATCGGGCGAGCCGCCCATGGGTTCCAGGAACACGGCCCGGTACAGGCCGGCCTTGTCGCCGAAGTAGTAACTGATGGCGGCCACGTTCACCTGCGCCGACTCGGCCAGCTCGCGCGTGCTCGTCTTGCTGAAGCCCTGCTGTGCGAACAGGCGCAGCCCGGCCATGAGCAGGCGGCTGCGCGGTTCTTCGAGGGGTGCTTCGGAAGGTGGGGTGGAAGTCATCGGCCGCGAGTGTAGCGGCCGAAATCAAACGTTTGATTAACCCGATCGGCGATCGGGGTCTTCCCGGGGTATGACCACGGTCAGAACAGCTCCACGTCGCTGTCGCGGGCGCTGTCCTGCAACTGACCCGCGGCCACCAGCGCCGCGTGTTCATGCACCTGGTTGCGACCGTTCTGCTTGGCGTGATAGACCGCCTGGTCGGCGCGCTCGAAGGCCTGGCTCGGGGTGTCGCCATGCCGCACCTGCGTGAAGCCGACGCTCACCGTGACCTCGCCCACGCGCGGGAAGGCAAAGCCCTGGACATGGCTGCGCAGGCGCTCGAAGGCGCGTGCGGCATCGACGGCGTTCTCACAGCGCATCAGCACGACGAACTCTTCGCCGCCGAAGCGGTAGAGCTGGTCGTCGAAGCGGAAGCAGTTGCGCATCAGGCGCGACACCAGCAGCAGCACCTCGTCGCCGATGAGGTGGCCGAAGCCGTCGTTGACGCGCTTGAAGTGGTCGATGTCGACCATGCCCAGCCAGATCGAATGGCCGCGCTGGTGCCGCCGGGCGGCTGGCACCAGGGCCGTGGCCACGCCTTCGCAGCCAGGATCGGGCTGGTTTTCGCGGACCGCATCGTCCGGCCCCAGCTGGCCGGCCAGGCGCATGAAGCTTTCGTCGAAGGTCTTGCGGTTGAGCAGGCCGGTCAGCGTGTCGCGTTCGCTGTAGTCCAGCAGGCCCAGCACGTTGCCGTAAAGGCGCAGCAGGCTGGCCACCATGCGCAGTTCAGCCACGCTCAGGGGCGCTGGCGTCTGAAGCTCCAGCACGCCCACCAGGTCGCGGTCGCTGGCCAGCGGAAAGCGGCTGCAGCAGCCGCCGTCGCTCAGGGTCGCCTGGGTGACGCTGCGGTCTTTCAGGCACTGGCGGCGGTCGGGCTGGGTGGCCAGCGCCGGCAGCTCGTCGATGGCGATGCCCGGCGGGTCGGACACCGCCGCCCGATCGTTCAGGCCCAGCCGCGCGCGCAGCAGCCAGCGCTCGTCGTCGGCCTGGCCCACGCAGCGCCACACCACCACCTGAAGCGGCCGCAGCGGGTCGCGCAAAGTGCTGGCGAGGCTGACGTCCAGCAGCTCACGGTCGCGAAAACCGCTGAGCAAGGCCAGCCGGTCGACCCACTGGGGTGCATCACCGGGCAGGCGCAGCGGAGCCAGCATGTGAACCCCGCGTTCCCGTCAGGCCAGCGCTGCCTGTTCGGCGCCGGTGTAGCGCGCGACCAGAGACAACAGCAGCTCTTCGGAGTACGGCTTGCCCAGGTAGTGGTCGACGCCGAGTTCCATGGCGTAGTCGCGATGCTTCTGGGCGATGCGCGAGGTGATCATCACCACCGGCAGGCCGGCCAGGCGGGCGTCGGCGCGGACATTGCGCAGCAGGTCGAAACCGTCCATGCGTGGCATCTCGATGTCCGACAGCAACACCGCGGGGCGTTCTTCGGCCAGCCGCTCCAGGGCTTCCATCCCGTCCTTGGCGAGCACGACCCGGTAGCCTTCGCGCACCAGCAGGCGCTGCGTGACCCGGCGCACCGTCAGCGAGTCGTCGACGACCATGACCATCGGCGCGCGCTGCGGCGGCGCGGTCGCACCCGCGGGCGCGGCGCCGCTGTCGCCGCCGCCAGTGGCCTGCTGGCGCATCAGGCGGCGGGCCGACTCGGCATACACCGTGGCCAGCGCCACCGGGTTGTAGATGAGCGAGACCACGCCCGAAGGCAGCAGCGTCACACCGGCCAGACCGGGCAGCCGCGACAGCTGCGGGCCGACGTTCTTCACCACGACTTCCTGGTTGCCGACGACTTCGTCGACATGCAGGGCCACGCGCTGAGACGCGCTGCGGATGATGACCACCGCCTGCGACCGCGAACGGCTGTCGCCACGGCTGTGTTCCTGCAGCAGCGCCGGCATCCAGAAGAACGGCAGCGCTTCGTCGGCAAACTCGAAACTGCCGCTTTCGTAGGCGGCGTCGATCTCGGCCAGCGGCACGCGCCGCACCACTTCCACCAGGGTCGAGGGCACGGCCACGCTCATCACGCCGCAGCGCAGCATCACCACCTGCGTCACCGCCGTGGTCAGCGGCAACAGCAGGCGCAGGCGCGTGCCCTGCCCGGCGTCGCTGTGCAGTTCGATGCGGCCGCCCATGGCGTTCACTTCCGACCGCACCACGTCCATGCCGATGCCCCGACCGGCGAGTTCCGTCACCGTGGTGGCGGTGCTGAAGCCTGGCGAGAAGATCAGCTGCGACAGCTCGGCGTCGTCCACCTGCTGTTCGGCCGTGATCAGGCCGCGCTCGATGGCGCGTTCGCGGATGCGCGGCAGGTCCAGCCCGGCGCCGTCGTCGCCGAATTCGATGGCCACCTCGTTGCCGGCCTGCGTCACCTGGATGACGACCTGGCCCTCGGGGTTCTTGCCCGCGGCGCGGCGCCGGTCCTGGGCTTCGACACCGTGCGCCACGCTGTTGCGCAGCAGGTGTTCGAAGGGGCCGGTCATGCGCTCGAGCACGCCGCGGTCGATTTCGATGCCGCCGCCGATGATTTCCAGGCGTGCCAGCTTGCCCGTTTCCTTCGCCGCCTGGCGCACCGTGCGGTACAGGCGGTCGGCCATGCTTTCGAATTCGACCATGCGCGTGCGCAGCAGGTCTTCCTGCAGCTCGCGCGTCAGCCGGGCCTGGGCGGCGAGTTCGTCTTCGGTGCTCTGCAGCGTGCGCTGCAGACTGCGCTGCAACGTCGCCACGTCGTTGACCGACTCGGCCATGAAGCGCGTGAGTTCCTGGAAGCGCGTGAAGCGGTCCATCTCCAGCGGGTCGAAGGCCTGCGAAGACGCCTTGGCCGCTTCCAGGCGCGAGGAGATCTGCGTCTCGGCCTGCAGCTCGATGTCGCGCAGCTGGCGGCGCATGCGGTCCAGGCTCTCGTTGAGCTCGTGCAGGTTGCCTTGCAGCGTGCGCACGTCGGCGTCGATGCGGGCGCGGGTGATGCTCACCTCGCCGGCCTGGTTGACGAGCCGGTCGAGCAGGCCGGCGCGCACCCGCACGGCGCCTGTGCCGGCGGTGTTGCTGGCACGTTCCAGCGGCACCGCGGCCAGCGCTTCGGCCGACAGCGGAAGATTGAAGCGCGCCCAGTCGATGCCAGGCGCAGCAGCGGCCTGGGACAGGGAACCGGCGGTCTCGACGGGCGGAGTTTCGGGCTCGGCGTCTTCCGCCAATTCAGCGGGAACGGCAGCCGCTTCGGTGTCGACCGCCACTTCCTCGGCCACGACCGGCTCGGCCAGGTCCGCGGGTTCGGCCGGCGTCTCCAGCGTTGCAGGTGCCTCGGCCTCGGCCTCGGGCTGGGCCTCGGGCAGGGCTTCAGGCGCAAGGTCTGCCTCGGCGGGCGGCGTGGATTCGATCGCCTCGGCCCCGGGTTCAGGCAGGGGCACAGGCACGGGCACGGGTGCCCGTTCAGGTTCGGCCGGTGCGGGGTCGACGGCCAGGACCTGCGCACGCATCTGCGCAAAGGCGACCGACATGTTGTCGGCACGGGCTAGCAGGGGTTCGATGTCCTGCGATTCGGTCGTGTCCTGGGCCACCAGACGCTCGATGGCGGCTTCCAGCTGGTGGGCGATCTCGCCCAGACGCATGGCGCCGGCCAGCCGGGCACCGCCCTTGAACGTGTGCAGGGTGCGCATGCAGGCCGACGGGGCCTCCATGTCGGCCGGGCGTTCCGCCCAGTCGCGCAGCTTGCCCTGCAACTGCGGCAGCAGCTCCTCGGCTTCTTCCTCGAAGATGGGGAACAGCTCGGCGTCGATGTGGTCTTCGACCGCAGGCAAGGCTGGCGTTTCCGCTTCCGTTTCCGCTTCCGTTTCGGTTTCCGTCTCGGCGGCAACCACCGGCAGCTCGGCCGCGACTTCGGCGTCGGCGCCCAGATCTGCGTCGAGCTCGCCTTCGAAGTCGTCGTGCAACACGGGCGCCAACGCGCCGGGCATGCTGTCGCCGGCATCGGCCCGCACCGTGGGCTCGGGCACGGGCCAGCGCTCGTGCTCGGCCAGGCGCTCCATCAGACGCTCGGACACCGGCCTCAGGAAGCCGGCCGCAAACTGATGCAGCAGGCGGCGGATTTCGTCGGCGCTGTCGACGAACAAGGCGCCTTCGCCCTCGCGGCCATGGCCCACGGCCTGTGAGCGCATCAGGGCGTGTTCGAGTGCGCGGCCCAGGGCCGACAACTCGACATAACCGACCGTGGCGGAGTTGCCCGCCAGCGAGTGGGCCAGCGCGATCGTGCTGTCGGCCATGGGCAGGTGCTCGCACTCGAGCGACCATTCCGACAGTTCGGTGCTGAGCCGGCGCGACAGTTCGTCGGCCTCGTTGAGGAAGATGTTGAACAGCGGGATGCCGATGCGCAGCGGACCGATCACCTTGACCGGCTCTTCCTCGGGTTCGGGTTCGGGTTCGGGTGCGGCATCCGGCGTCAGGTCGTACACCGGGCTGAGCTCGGGTCCCGTAGGCGCATCGGGCAGGTCGAGCACGCCCAGGTCATCGGCAGCCACGGCTTCGACACGAGCTTCCTCGTCCGGCCGGTGCCCGGCGGTCTGTTCGTTGCTCTCGCCCTCGAGCACCAGCGGCAGGTCGCTTTCGAGCAGGGGGGCCGTGTCGTTCAGCGGCAGGGTGTCGATGTCCGGCGGCACGTCGAGTTCGGCGAGGTCGAGCACGAGGCCGTCGACGTCCGGCAGGTCGGGCCGCTCTTCGGCCGGAAGCTCCAGCGTGCCGTCCAGCGGCATGGGGTCGCCCGTGGACGCGTCGCTGTCGTGCAGCTCGGTGGTCATGAGCAGGGCCGCTGCCTCGGCAGGCTGTGCCGGCGCCTGGCCGAGTTCGGCGAGGTCGAATTCGAAAGGCAGCACGGCGCCGCGCGGCCGGGCCGGCGCGCGCAGGTCGAGGTCGGCAGCACTCGGCAGGTCGGGCACCCGGCTGGCGAGGTCCATGGCCGCGTGGGGCAGTGCGGGCGCCGGCTCGGATTCGCTGGCTTCGGCTTCGGCTTCGGCTTCGGCGTCAAAGTCTTCGTCAGCGCGGGTGTCGATGTCCGCACCGACGGGCTCTTGCGGCGCGTCGATGGCGGCGGACTCTGCGTCGTCGAGGTCCAGGACGAAGGGCAGGACTTCTGCGTCGGGCGGCAGCGCGGGGAGGCCTTCTGGCCGTTCCGCTTCATCGTCGCTCGAGCTCGGACCGGCAGGCTCGACTGGACTCTCGGCCTCGATTTCCGCCACTGGCAGCGGCTGCTCGTCGTCGCCCGATTCGGGCGCAAAGCTGGCCTCGGGAATAGCCTGCAGTTCGGGCAGTTCGGGCAGTTCGACCGACAGGGGCGGGAAGGCCATCGCAGGCTCAGGCTCGACCCGCTCCGGCTGTTCGGCCAGCAGGGCCTGCACAGGCGCAACTTCGACCGCTTCCGGCTCTGGCGCAAGGTCAGGCACCGGCACGGGCACGGGCACAGGCAGGCTCTCGCCAAGGCGCAAAGCGTCGGCCATCGCCGCGAGTTGCCCGGGGTCGAAGGCGGCGCCCTGGCCTTGCTCGATGGCATCGGTCCAACGGCCCAGGGTCAGCAACGCGTGGTCGGTGAACTGGCGAAGCTGCGGGTCCATGCGCGCCGGCTGCACCGCCAGGCGGGCGTTGAACAGCTGCTCGCAAGCCCAGGCGGTGGCACCGAAGGCGTTCAGGCCGACCATGCGGCTGCTGCCCTTGAGCGTGTGGAAAGCCCGACGCAGCTGCGTCATGTCGCTCGCGGATTCGGGGTGTTCGCCCAGGCGCTGCATCGCTGCCTGCGCATCGGCCACGACCTCGCGCGCTTCTTCGATGAAGATCTCGCGCATCTCGAGGTCTTCTTCCAGACCGGTCTGTCCGGGCGCTGCAGGCGGGTGCGGCGGCGGCACAGGCTGGGTCGGCGACGGGGCCGGCACGGCTGCGGAAGGCGACAAGCCCAGAAGACCTTGCGCCAGGTCCTGGCGCAAGGCGCGGCGCGAGGCTGGGTCGGCGGCACTGCGCAGTGCCACGCGTGCGCCCGACAGGGTGCGGGCCAGCTCGGCCTCGTCGGCGGCCAGAGCCTCTTGCGACAGCTGCTCCAGGCGGCGCACGAGCTCGTCGTCGGCAAGCCCTCCGGCACCCTCTGGGGCAGCCATCGCGCGGGCCAGCTCCTGGACCTGTTCGCCGAGCGTCGCCTCGGGCGTGAGCGCAGCCCCGACCAGGGCCGAAGCCGATGCCGGCCCCGCCTCGCGAGCAGGCGCGGTCTGGCCCATCACGGCGCTGAGCTTGCCCGTGCTCGGGTCGAAGTGGAACAGCGACTTGGCCAGCTGCGGCTGCACGCTGAGCATGTCGATGAGGAAACTCAGGGCGCCGAGGTTGTCGGCCAGGCGATCGATCTCTGCCGTGGGCAATGCTGCCGCATCGCCAGCCTCGTCCTTGATGAGCGCGTCGACGTCGTCGCGCATGTGCAGCACGGCCTGCGAGGCCTGCGTCATGCCCAGCACCGACAGCACGCCGCGCATCGACGACAGCTGCTGGGGCACCGGCACCAGGCCCTGGCGGCTGTCGGGTCGGCGGAAGAACTCGTCGATGCACTTCTCGACCTCCGACAAGGATGCCCGCAGTTCCTGCACCACGCTGCCCATGGTCTGGCGGTCGCTGACGCGGCGGTACAGCTCTTCCATCCAGCCTTCCAGGGGCTGCGGGTCGGCACCCCGGGCGACCTGCCCGATGCGGTCGGCCAGCCGGCTGATGCGCGCAGGCAACTGGGGGTGGTCGAATTCGCCGTCTTCGAGGCAGGCGTCGAGGTACAGCTGCGCCGTCGCCACTTCCATGGCGAGCGTCGGCGGGGGTTCGGCTTCGGCCGCCACCGTCTGCTCGGCGGCAGCGTTCAGCGCAGACCCGATCACGGCGCCGGAAGGGAAGATGCGGCGCACGGAATCGTCGACCAGCGCGAAGGCTTCGACGAGCGTGCCCAGGCGGTGCAGTTCACCACCGGCCACGGCCGACCAGGCGTCCTTGGCACCGGCCAGGCGCTTGCGCGCAAGCGCGAGCACGGCGGGGTCGAAGCGGCCCAGGCTGGCGGTGTCGTAGTCCTCGGCCAGCAGGCCCGACACGGGCCAGGCCGCGCGCACGGCGGCCAGGCGCGGGGCCGGATGCTCGAGCGTCGGTTCGGCGGCATGCTGGCAGAAGAACAGCAGGTCCTGGGCGAGCCGGTCTGAAGGCTCGTGGTGGCCGCGCGCGTCCATGCGCAGCTGCGCCAGCAGCCGCGAGGCCACGCGCTTGACGTACAGGTCGCTCTTCAGCAGGCCACCGGCCTGGGCCTCGAACATCGCCGCAGCCAGCTGCCAGAACGTGGCCACCCGACCGGCTGCGGGCTGCAGTGCAGCGCCGGCGGCAACGTCTGCGCAGAGGTCGCTCATGCGTGCCAGCGAGCCCGACTCGGGCTGGCGCATCAGACCCAGCACCAGGCTTTCCATCTCGGAGCGCGTGGCATCGTCGGTGCGCCGCGGCTGGGCCGAACGGTCCGTCGGCAGGGCCTGCCATGCCCAGGTCTGCGGCCACAGGTCGGCCGGGTGAACACGGTCGGCGCCGGCCAGTTGCTGGGTCGCCTTGTACTGGGGAAACAGCATCACCGGCGACACCGGCTTGCCGGCCAGCTGGCGGGTCAGGTAGTCGAGCAGCGCGAAGGCGTTGCGCTCGATCACGGCCAGTGCGGGAGCATTGAGCAGCGCGGGGCGCGCCACCATGCGCTGCACCGCCGTCTCGCTGGCGCGCAGCACCTGGGCCAGCGCCGGCTGGCACAGCATCTCGAGCGCACCCACGCCCTGGTGTAACAGGTGGCGGGCAGCCGTCAGCGGTGCGGTGTCGGCGCTGTCCAGGTCGGAAGCGCCGATCGATTCGGCTTCGCGCATGTAGCGCCGCAGCTGCTTGTGCGACCCTTCCAGGGTTCGGCGCAGTTCGGCCTGGACCCAGGCAATGGCGCTGAGGTCGTCGCTCGGCGAGGCCGGGTTCGGCGCTGACGGGGTGCCTTGCATGTTCAGGCCACCTTGAAGCGCGAAACCGAAGCCTTCAGCTCCTCGGCGGTACGGGACAGCTCACGCACCATCTGCGCGGTCGAGCGTGTGCCTTCCGAGGTCTGCTCGGTCACGGCGAAGATGTGCTGGATGTTGGCGGCCACGACGTTGGCCGATTCGGCCTCCTTCAGCGCCTCCGACGAGATCCTGGCGATCAGGTCCGACAGCTCGCGCACGACGCGGTCGATGTCGGCCAGCGCGGTGCCGGCGGCGTCGGACAGGCGTGCGCCTTCGACCACACCCTGGGTGCTGCGCTCCATGGCGGCCACCGCGTCCTGGGTGTCGGTCTGGATGGTGCGCACGATCGCGGCGATCTGCTTGGTGGCGTCGCCCGAGCGTTCGGCCAGGCGCTGCACTTCCTCGGCCACGACGCTGAAGCCGCGGCCGGCTTCGCCTGCGCTGGCCGCCTGGATGGCGGCGTTCAGTGCGAGCACGTTGGTCTGCTCGGTGATGTCGCTGATGAGCTCGGTGATCTCGCCGATCTCCTGCGAGCTTTCGCCCAGCCGCTTGATGCGCTTGCTGGTTTCCTGGATCTGGTCGCGGATGGCGTTCATGCCACCGATGGTGTCCTGCACCGCGCTCAGGCCGCTTTCCGCCGCGACCAGCGACTGGCGCGCCACCGAGGCGGTTTCCTGCGCCTGGGCCGACACGTCGTTGATGCGCCCGGCCATCTGCAGCACCGATTCGCCGGTGTCGCGGATCTCGCGCAGCTGCTCCGTCGACGCGGCCAGCAGCTCGGTCGAGGTCTGCTCGACCTGCTGGGTGGTGTCGGTGACGCGGTCGACCGTGCTCTGCACCTGCTCGACCAGGGTGCGCAGTTCCTCCACCGTGTAGTTCACCGAGTCGGCGATCGCACCGGTGATGTCTTCGGTGACGGTGGCCTGCTGCGTCAGGTCGCCTTCGGCCACCGTCTGCAGTTCGTTCATCAGGCGAAGAATGGCGGCCTGGTTGGCATCGTTCACGCGCTTGGCTTCCTGTTCCTGGCGCTCGGCCTCGCGGCGCTGGCTTTCGGCCATGCGCGAACGCGAGGTCTGGTCGCTGACGAACAGGCGCAGCAGCGCGAAACCGCCGCCCAGCATGGTCAGCAGCGAGACCAGGCCCAGCCATACCGGCCAGCCCCCCAGGCCGCCACGGCTGGCCACGCTGGACTGCAGGCCGTCCAGGCCCTGCCGCAGCGGCTCGCTGTCGGCGATGATGGCCGTCTGGGCTTCACGCGAGGCCACCAGGCCCTGCAGGTTGCCCAGGATGGCCTGGGCCGAGGTGCGCAGCTGCTCGTACTGCGTGACCAGCTTGGCCAGCGCGTCGCGCACTGCCGGGTCGCGGGTGCCGGGCAGGCGCAGTTCGGCGTCGCCTTCGGCGAGGCCCTTGCTCAGGTCGCGGAAGCTGTTCAGGTCCTTGCCGAGCAGGAACACGGCCTCGGCGCTGACCCCGTCGGTGGTGACGAATTCGTTGGCGCTCTTGCCGATGCGCTGCGTCAGCATGCTGAGCTGTCCCAAGGCCGACAGTTCGGCCGCGTTGGCGCCGGCAGCGACCTTCAGCGCGGTCAGGGCTTCGGTCATCTCGAGCAGGTCGCCGCTCTGGCGGTTGATGGCGCGCAGCGACTGGCCCACCTGCGTCAGCGTCTTTTCCTGCGCCAGCACGATGCCGGCGTTCTTCTCGGCCTTGTCGACCAGGGGCAGCAGCGGCTGCAGTTCGGTCTGCAGCGCACCCGGAAGGGCCGGCACGCCGCCGGCGCCGTCGCCCAGGCTGCGCACGTTGCGCGCCAGCAGGGCGATGCTGTCGCGCATTTCAGGGAAGGCCGAGGCCTGACCGACCACGCCCTGCGTGACCGACTTGGCCAGACGCTGTGACTGGGTCTGCGCCTGGGCCGCGGCGGCCACCTGCTCGGTGCTGCGCGAGCCCGCATTCAGCGCCAGCACCACCGAAGCCAGCAGGCCGACGAGGCCCAGGCCGACCAGCACGGTGGTGATGCGCTGCTGGCGCGCCAGCGGCAGGCCGTCGATCACCGGCAGTCCGCTGGTGAACGACGAGGGCTGGTGATCGGCCGAAGGCTCGCCCATGTTGCGCGTCTCGCCGTAGTCGGCCGCCAGTTCCGACGGCGCCGCCTCGGAGATGATCGACGGGCCGGCGTCCTGCCGCGCGTGGCTGGCACCGGCCAGACGCACCGTGACCTCCATCGGGTTGTCGGCCAGCGCGACATCGTCGAAACGGCTGGTGGTCGCCATGGCGTCACGGCCCTCGTGGCCGCGGCCGGTCTGGCCCTTGATCCTGTCCATGAAACTCATGTGGTCCTCATCCGTTCAATGCCGCGACCGCCACAGCTCGGGCGGATTCGGGCGGGCAGCGGGTCATGCCGCTATGGCAAGAAACTGTTCGTTGCGGGCCAGCGCGGCCAAGTCGATTTCCTGCCAGATGCGGCCTTCGGCATCACGCCAGCGGCCACGCGCAAAAGGCGGCCGTTCGGTGCCGTCGTCTTCTTCAGCGGCCAGTTGTTCGCCGCTGCGCAGGCCCGCCAGGCGGTCGACGAGCAGCGCGCTGCGCGAGCCGAGCGCCGCGTTCAGCGCCAGCAGGCGCGACTGCTCCCGCGGTGCGTCGGCGGGGTGCGCCTCGCGCAGCCCCAGGAACGCCGCCAGATCGACGACGCCGTGCAGGCCGCCGCGCAGATTGGCCACGCCCACGAACCAGGGCTGGGTGTGCGGAACCGGCAGCAGGGCGCCGACGGAAAAGATCTCGCCGGCGCCGGCCAGGGGCACGAGCAGGCCGATGCCGGCGCACTCCACCGCCAGCCAGGACATCGGCCGGGCTTCGGTGCGGGCGAGCTGCAGGCGTTCGGCCAGGCGGCTTTGCAGGTCGCGCAGGGCGTCGCGATTGGACATGGTGCTGCCGGCCTTCAGTCGAACGCGCGGATCTTGGCGATCAGCTCGTCACCGTTGACCGGCTTGACGATGTAGTCGCGGGCGCCCTGGCGCATGCCCCAGACCTTGTCGGTTTCCTGGTTCTTGCTGGTGCACATGATCACGGGCACGTCGGCGAAGCGCGGGTCGCGGGTGATGGTGCGTGTCAGCTGGAAGCCGTTCTGGCCCGGCATCACCACGTCCATCAAGACGAGGTCGGGCTTTTCCTCGCCCAGGCGGCGCATGGCCTCCTCGCCGTTTTCGGCCGTGCGCACCACATAGCCACGCTTGGCCAGCAGTTCTGACAGGTGGTGGAGTTCGGTCTTCGAATCGTCGACCACGAGAATCTTCTGGATCGTCATCTGGGGGTCCTGCGTCGTGCGCTGGTGATCGGGTCAGCCGCGCTTGCGGCGAAAGGATTCCACTGCGCGCAGCAGCTGTTCCTTGGTGAACGGCTTGGTCAGGTATTCCTGGCTGCCGACCATGCGGCCGCGCGCCTTGTCGAACAGGCCGTCCTTGCTGGACAGCATGATCACCGGCACATGGGCGAAGCGGGGGTTGCGCTTGATGATGGCGCAGGTCTGGTAGCCGTCGAGCCGCGGCATCAGGATGTCGCAGAAGATGAGCTCGGGGTCGTGGTCGTTGACCTTGGCCAGGGCATCGAAGCCATCTTCGGCCAGCACCACCTCGTGCCCGCCCTGGCGCAGGAAGATCTCGGCGCTGCGCCGGATGGTGTTGCTGTCGTCGATGACCAGCACCTTCGCGCCAGCCACCACACCGGCCGGGTCGAGGCCATCGGCCAGGTGCGTGCCGGGGTCGGACATCAGGCTTTCCAAGCGGTCTTCTCCTCGAGGGGCGACCGCAGGAAGCGCACGATGGCGCGGCCCTTGGTCAGGTCTAGATCTGGACCATCTCGAAGTCTTCCTTGCGAGCACCGCATTCCGGGCAGGTCCAGTTCATTGAGACATCGGGCCAGGCAGTGCCTGGCGCGATGCCATGTTCAGGGTCGCCAACGGATTCATCGTAGATCCAGCCACAGATCAGGCACATCCAGGTACGGGGTTCGGTCACGATGCCTCAGTCAGCTCACTACAATGGTGAACGATTCTAGCGACCCGCATTCCTCGGAAAAGGAGCATTTGTGGGCAGCTAACTGCAGTTCCTATCTGTCCGTTTGCTTCCGAGGCCTGATCCATGAACCCCCAACCCGCCACGGCCACGGAACCCGGCGACCCCGGTGTCGAGCCGCCGGCCCCGGCCTGCGTGATGAGCTTCAACGCCACCGACCCGAGCGGCGCCACGGGGACCGCGGGCGACGTGGCCACCATCGCCGCCATGGGTGCGCACGCGCTGCCCGTGGTCACGTCGATCGTGATGCGCGACACCGCCGACACCTTCGATCACCACCCCGTCGATCCCGACGTCGTGGCCGAGCAGGCGCGCACCATCCTGGAAGACGTCACGGTTGCCGGCTGGAAGGTGGGCTTCCTGGGTTCGGCCGATGGCGTGAGCGCTGTGGCCGAGGTGCTGTCCGACTACACCGACCTGCCCCTGGTCAGCTACATGCCCAGCCTGGCGTGGCTCGAGGAAGACCAGCTGCAGCCCTACCTGGACGCCTTTCGCGAGCTGATCCTTCCCGCCACCGAAGTGCTGGTGGGCAACCACAAGACGCTGCAGGACTTCCTGCTGCCCGAGTGGGACAACGAGCGCCCGCCTTCGGCCCGCGAGCTCGCGGTGGCTGCGGGCGAGCATGGTACGCGCTATGTGCTCGTCACCGGCATCATGCTGCCCGGCAAGGCCACGGCCCAGGGTTCGGAAAGCTTCATCGACAACGTGCTGGCTTCGCCCCAGGGTGCGCTCACCGGCGAGAAGTTCGAGCGCTTCGACGCCGGCTTCACCGGTGCCGGCGACACCCTGTCGGCGGCCCTGGCGGCCTTGCTGGCCGCGGGCAGCGAATTGCAGGCTGCCGTCGGCGAAGCGCTGAGCTTCCTCGACCAGAGCCTGGACGCCGGCTTCCGGCCGGGCATGGGCAACATCGTGCCCGACCGTTTCTTCTGGGCCCTGCCCGGCCCTGAGGACGGCGAGGTCGACGGCGAAGGTGGAGACTCCGGCGGCGGAGGCGCTGGCGGACCGGCCGGTCCGGAAGGCTTCGACGACGGCAAGAGCGGCAAGGGCGCCCCACGGCGGGTGCATTGAAGGCATTTCATCGATGAGCAGCAACGAACAACTCTTTCAACGGGCGCAGGGCGTCATTCCTGGCGGCGTGAATTCGCCGGTGCGGGCGTTTCGCGCCGTGGGCGGCACACCGCGCTTCATACAGCGCGCGCAGGGCGCCTACATGTGGGACGCCGAAGGCACGAAGTACATCGACTACATCGGCAGCTGGGGGCCGATGATCCTGGGCCATGGCCATCCGGCCGTGCTGGACGCCGTGCACCAGGCCGCCGCCGACGGCTTCAGCTTCGGCGCGCCCACCGAACGCGAGGTGCAGCTGGCAGAGGCCATCATCGACCTCGTGCCCAGCGTCGAGCAGGTGCGCCTGGTCAGCAGCGGCACCGAGGCCGGCATGAGCGCCATCCGCCTGGCGCGTGGCGCCACCGGGCGCAGCAAGATCGTCAAGTTCGAAGGCTGCTACCACGGCCACGCCGACGCGCTGCTGGTGAAGGCCGGCTCGGGCCTGGCCACCTTCGGATTTCCCACCAGCGCCGGTGTGCCTGCCGAGGTGGTGCAGCACACCCTGGTCCTGGAATACAACAACGTCGAGCAGCTCGAAGCCTGCTTCAAGGCGCAGGGCGACGAGATCGCCTGCGTGATGATCGAGCCGATCTGCGGCAACATGAATTTCGTGCGCGCCAGCGTGCCTTTCATGAAGCGGCTGCGCGAGTTGTGCACGCAGCACGGCGCGATGCTGGCGTTCGACGAGGTGATGACCGGCTTCCGCGTCGCCCTGGGTGGCGCGCAGAGCGTCTATGCCAGGCTCATTCCCGGCTTCGAGCCCGACATGAGCGTGTTCGGCAAGGTCATCGGCGGCGGCATGCCGCTGGCCGCCTTCGGCAGCAAGAAGAAGGTGATGAGCCAGCTCGCGCCCCTGGGCCCGGTCTACCAGGCCGGCACCTTGAGCGGCAACCCGGTGGCCACGGCCTGCGGGCTGGCCACACTGAAGGAAATCAGCAAGCCCGGCTTCTACGACGCGCTGGCGGCGCGCACGCAGTCGCTGGTGGCGGGCCTGACGAAAGCGGCGCAGGACGCGGGCGTGCCCTTCGTCGGCGACAGCGAAGGCGGCATGTTCGGCTTCTTCTTTTCCGCCGAATTACCGCAGAACTACAACGTCGTGATGGCCACCGACAAGGAGCGCTTCAACCGCTTCTTCCACGGCATGCTCGACCGTGGCGTGTACCTGGCGCCGGCGCTGTACGAGGCCGGCTTCGTCAGCGCCGCCCACACGGAAGCCGACGTCGCCGCCACGGTGGCCGCCGCAGCCGAGGCGCTGCGCCGCTGAGCCAGGGCATGACGCCGCCAGCCCTGCGCTGCGGCAACTGCGGCGGCGCGCTGCGCGCGCTGCGCCTGGCGGGCCACTACGGCAGCCAGGTCGAGATCGACCTGTGCGCGCCTTGCCACCTGGTGTGGTTCGACAGCGTCGAGGCCGCGCGCCTGGCAGGCCCGGGTCTACTGGCGCTGTTGGCCGAAATGGCCGGCACGCAGACCCTGGCGCACCAGACGCTGCGCCCTGCGCCGCCCTGCCCCCGCTGCGGCGACACGGTGCGCACCGTGCACAACCAGACCCGCTGGGGCAAGTCGCAGCAGCTGGAATGTGCGCAGCGGCATGGCGCCTACCAGAGCTTCGCCCAGTTCCTCGCCGAAAAGGGCCTGCTGCGGCCGATGAGCCCGGCCGACCGCCAGCGCGCGCTGCAGCGCGACGGCGCCATTCATTGCGTGAACTGCGGCGGCGCCGTCGGCGCGGGCGACTCGCACTGCACTTGGTGCGAGAGCGTGCCCTCGGTCTTCGACGTGGCCCGGCTGGCCCAGGCGCTGGACCCGGAAGGCGCGACCCGTGGCCATGCGGTGCACGGCACGGCAGGCCGCGCCGGTGCGCTGGGCTGCCAGGCCTGCGGCGCGGCCCTGCCTGCAGATCGCGGCTGGTCCTGCCCGCAATGCGAGGCCACGGTGACGACGCCAGGGCTGGCCGAAGCCCATCGGCTCGTCAGCGCACTGCGCCCTGCACTGCTGGCCCATGCCAAGCGGCCGGCGCCGCATGTGGTGCGGCAGCGCCTGGCAGCACAGGACGACGGCCTGCAACGCCAGCGTCAGCGCGCCCGCGACATGCAGACCGAGGCCGACACCGCCATGGGCCGCGACCGGCCCGACCCGGCCGACAGCGTCGAACTCCTGAGCCTGTTCGCCACCCTTCTGCGCGCGATGCGCGGCTGGTGGCACTGGCTTCGGGGCTAAGGCCGCGTCAGGCCGCGTCAGGCGGGAGAAGACCGCAGGCCGTAGGTCTTGCCGCCCAGGAACAGGTATTCGGCGCGCAGGATCGCGTCGCCCTTTTCACCGGTGAAGGTGAAACCGAGCACGGCGAGGTTGTCGCCGTTCTTGATCTCGGGCACGGCCCAGGCGTTCATGCGCGTCAGGGGAGCCAGTTCGATGGCCCATCGCGCGTCCTTGCGCGTGGGAAGCTGCGCCGCCTTCAGCAGGCCAGCGCCGTCGACCCCGGCGGACTGCGCCGGCACGGGCCGCGTGGGCAGGTCGGCCGGCAGTGCCAGGGCGGCCGGCAATTCCAGCGTCAGTTCGGCGTGCGGGTTGCGCCAGGCGACGTTGGCGGCGCGGCCTTCCAGGTAGATGGGGCGGCCCTGGTCGAAGCTGCTCCAGCCATGGTGGGCGCGGGCTGCAGGGCCGAAACCAGCACCCAGCGCCGCGGTGGCAAGCAGCAAGTGGCGTCTTTGCATCTTAATCCTCACAGATAGGCAATCCAACGGCCGCAAATGATGACGGCGATCCAGAGCCCCAGCGACACCAGGGTCTGGGCCCGGGCTGTGGCGTCCAGCAACCGCAGTCCCTGGCGGGCGTGGAACCACGCCGCGTTCAGGCCGGCCAGCATCACCAGCCCCATCTTGATGACGAAGAGCCGGTTGGCCAGCATCTCGCCAGGTGCTGCCGCAAACATCAGCAGGCCGGTGATGCCCAGAAGCCCGAAGCCTGCCAGCGAGGTCGACAGGGCCAGGCGCGCCAGCGGCTGCACGGGAATCTCGACGCCACGGCCCCACACCCGCAGTTCCAGCAACACCAGATTGCCCAGCAGCAAGGCCACGCCGATGATGTGAAGCGACTCCAGCACCGGATAGGCCCAGGGGCTGCTGGCAATGGCCGGGATGCCGGTGAAGGCCGGGGCGGTGAAGGGTGGGATCGAAGGGGTAGCAGCCATCGCGTCGAACATCACGTAACGCTAGCAGACAGGCCTGGGGCCACTCCTAGAATGCCGTGGAATGCATATCCACATCCTGGGCATTTGCGGCACCTTCATGGGCGGCCTCGCGGCCCTGGCCCGTGAGGCCGGCCACCGCGTCACCGGTTGTGACGCGGGCGTGTACCCGCCCATGAGCGAGCAGCTGCGCGCGCTCGGCATCGATCTCGTCGAAGGTTTCGGCGCAGAACAACTGGGCCTCCAGCCCGACATGTTCGTGGTGGGCAACGTCGTCACCCGCGGCAACCCGCTGATGGAGGCGTTGCTAGACGCCGGCTGCGCCTATACCAGCGGCCCGCAGTGGCTGGCCGAACACGTGCTGCACCACCCTTCGCGCGCACGGCACGTGCTGGCCGTGGCCGGCACCCACGGCAAGACCAGCACCACCTCGATGCTGGCCTGGATCCTGGAATGCGCCGGCCTGAAGCCGGGCTTCCTGGTCGGGGGTGTGCCGCAGAACTTCGGCATCTCCGCGCGCCTGGGCGAAGGCCCGTGCTTCGTGATCGAGGCCGACGAATACGACACCGCCCTCTTCGACAAGCGCAGCAAGTTCGTGCACTACCGGCCGCGCACGGCGGTGCTGAACAACCTGGAGCACGACCACGCCGACATCTTCCCCGACCTGGCCGCCATCGAGACCCAGTTCCACCACCTGCTGCGCACCGTGCCGGCCAGCGGCCGGCTGGTGGTGAACGCCCGCGACGAGGCCCTGCAGCGGGTGCTGCAGCGCGGTTGCTGGAGCGAGGTGCTGCGCTTCGGCACCCGGCGCGAAGAACCCGGCGGCCTGTGCGCCCGCGGCGAGCCGCACGCCTTCGACGTGCTGCGTGGCAGCCTGAAGCTCGGCCGCGTGGACTGGTCGCTGCTCGGCGAGCACAACCAGATGAACGCTCTGGCCGCCATCGGCGCCGCCGAACACGTGGGCGTGGCCCCCGACGTGGCGGCCAGGGCACTGGGCAGCTTCGAGAACGTGCGCCGGCGCATGGAACTGCGCGGCGAAGCCCGCGGCGTGGTGGTCTACGACGACTTCGCCCACCACCCCACGGCCATGCGCACCACCATCGGCGGCCTGCGCCTGAAGCTGGAACGGGGCGCCGGCAGCGGCGCTTCGCAGCGCATCCTGGCGGTGTTCGAACCGCGCAGCAACACCATGAAGCTGGGCACGATGAAGGCCCAGCTGCCCTGGGCGCTGGAAGAAGCCGACCTGAGCTTCTGCCTGCAGGGCGACTACGGCTGGAGCGCAAAAGACGCGCTGGCTCCGCTGGGCGCCAGCGCCGTGGTGCTGGACAAGGTCGACGCCGTGGTCGACGCCGTGGTGCGCGCCGCCCGCCCCGGCGACCATGTGCTGTGCATGAGCAATGGCGGCTTCGGTGGCATCCACGACAAGCTGCTGAAGGCCCTGGCGGCCACCCCCTGAGTCGGCCCAGGTCGCCGTCGCCGGCGCCGTCCCCCCAGCGGGATGGCGCCGGCCGTCGTCAACCGCGCTGAAGGGTCGCGCGCAGCGCCTCGGTCACCAGGGCCAACGCGTCCTGCAGGTGGGCACGGTTCTCCACCGTCAGCCCCGGCCGGGTGGACGCCGTGCGCAGCTGGTTCTGCAGCTCCTGGGCCTGCAGCCGGGCCAGGCTGACGGCGTCGGCCGGCAGGGCCGGGTTCGGGCGGGTCAGGATGGCCTGCAGGCGCTTGAGGTGTTCACGCTGCAGGGTGCGGCGCATCGGGTCGATCTCGCGCCCGCTCTTCAGCTCCGACCAGACCGCGCCCTGCACGGTGGAATACACCTCGTTCAGCGACAAGGCCTCGCGACGCTGCGCTTCGGGCAGGTACAGCGGCTGCTCCAGCAGCCGGCGCGCCACGGCCGGGGCCAGCAGGCTGTCCAGCACCTGGGTCTGCAGCGCCTGCACGCTCTGCGGAATGCTGACCACGCTGCGCTGCCATTCGACAAAGTCGGGCGTCAGGCTGGCCAGGAATTCCGGCTTGAAGCGGAAGCTGTCGGTGGCGAAGATCTCGCGGTTCAGGAAGTCGAGCGCGCGGCGCTGCACCGCCGTCTCCACCGGCTTGAAGCCGGCCTTGCCGGTGCCCTGGATGTCGCGTTCGACGTAATAGCCGCCCACGTACTTGGCCACATTGGGCGGCATGCGCGACATCTGCGTCAGCCCCGACAGCAGGCTGCGGCGCAGGCGCAGGGCGTCGTCGCCCGGCCGCACGCCGCGTTCCTGGATGCGCTGCCACAGTTCCTTGCTGAGCTGCACGCGGCGCTGGGCGAAGGCCAGCGGGTCGTCGCCCAGGTCGAAGAGGTTGATGCGCGGGTCCATCGCCATCTGCGCGTCGCCGTCGTCGGCGAAAGCCAGGCCGGGGTCGGAACGGCTCTTCTCGAGGATGGCCTTGAGCTCGGCCGCCTCCTGGCCTGGGGTCAGCGGCTTGTAGGCGTACTCGATCGCCCAGTAGTCATAGGCGCCCAACCCGTTCATGTTGGGCTCGCTGCGCGGCTCGCCCTGCAGCGACAGGTTGAAGGGGTTGTAGTCCATCACCGAGCCGCTGATGGCGCGTGCAGCCTGCGACGCATTGCGCAGCTGGGCCTGGGTCACCGTGGTGCTGGCGATGAAATTGTGGCGCATGCCCAGTGCGTGGCCCACCTCGTGGACGATCACGTCCTTGACGTAGTCCTGCGCCAATTTTTCGGCCTCGGGGCTGGCCGCGTCCAGGTCGCCCCGGGCGTCGAGCAGGTCCATGGCGAAGTCGAGTTCGCGCGCGCCGTCCATGGCGAAGGTGCAGGCGTCGCGGCCGGCATTCCGTTGCAGGCCCCACAGAGCGTCCAGGCCCTGGCGCCAGGCGGGCTGAGCGTCGCTGCCATACAGGTCCTCGGCCACGACGCGGCGGGCGTTGCGGCCG
Organism: Burkholderiales bacterium; assembly: GCA_031411875.1. Classification (GTDB taxonomy): domain Bacteria; phylum Pseudomonadota; class Gammaproteobacteria; order Burkholderiales; family Burkholderiaceae_C; genus Rubrivivax. Next base: position 27,029 of record JANOBX010000081.1, read on the forward strand.
AAGACATCGGCCATGCGGATGTCGGCATCGAGGATCTCGCCGGTGCGCGGGTCGGCGTTGCTCGGCCCTTGCGCGAAGCCGACGTCGGCACCCTGGAACCAGCGCACCGAGGCGCGGCTGGCGTCGAGCAGGTCGAAGTCGGCGTCGTCGGGCTGCTGCTGGGCCACCACGGCGTTCTTGAAGCCGATGCGCTCGAAGGCCTTGTTCCACTCCAGGATGCCGGCCTCGACCGACTTGCGATAGCGCTGCGGAATGTTGCGGTCCATCCAGAACGTAATGGGCTGCACCGGCTCGGACAGGGCCGCGGCCGGGTCTTTCTTGTCGAGGCGCCAGCGCGTGATGTTGTCGCGCCGGTTCACCGGCGACAGGTCGTCGGACAGGTCGACGTAGCTTTCCGTGAAGAAGCCTACGCGGGGGTCGGCGGCACGCGTGACCATGGGCTGCTCGGGCAGCGCGCGAAAGTTGTAGACATAGCTGATGAACAGGCTGCGCGCGTCGGGCGTGGTGCGGGGCGGAGCCACGGGCGGCGGCGGCGGCGGCGCGCCGGGGGCCAGCAGGGGCGGGGCGGCGATGCGCGGCACGGCGTAGTGCACCTTGGCGGTGAGCGTGGTCAGGCCCTTGTCGGTGCGCAGCTTCTCGAACGAGGAGTTGGCGCGGTCCACCGCGAATGGCATGCGGAAGGCGGCTTCCAGCTGGGTGCTGCTGCCGGCGATGTCGGCGAGCAGGAAGCCGGCATCCACCAGCACCGACTTGCGCTCGGGGTGGGCGGCGCTGGCCACCGGCCCGGCGCCGATCAGGCTGTCGCTGAAACCTTCGGCCACGGCCCGGGCGGCCACGGGGTCGCGCAGTGCGCGGAAGCCCTGCTGGCGGGCCAGCACCTGGATCTGGTTGCCCACGCGGCGGAATTCGACCAGCCATTCGCGGGCCATGGCGCCGGCGTACAGGCCGCGCTCGCCCACCGACTGCGCCACGTTGACGGTGAACAGCATGGGCTTGTTCAGCTGTTCCGGGGCGATCTCGAGCCAGACCTTTTCATCTTTGCGCCACACCGGCACGAAGCCGTCCTGGCGCTGGGCGTCCTTGGACACCTCGGCAAAGGGCCTGGGGGCGGCCGGATCGGGGCGGGCGGCCGCGGCACCGGGAACCCCGGTGGCGGCGGGCGCAGCGCCCGGGGCAACGGGCGCAACGGGCACAACGGCAGCAGCAGGGACGGCAGCCGGCTGTGCGGCAGCGGCTGCCGCCGGCGGGCTGGACGGCGCGGCGGTGGGTGCCGTCGTGGCACATCCGGTGAGGCTCAGCAGAGCCACGGCAGCGGCGATGGCGGCCGGACGGCCAGGCAGACGGTCGGATGCTTTTTTCACGGGTTGGAAAGAGAGGGGGTTGAAGGGCCCGCGCCGCCAGGGTCGACGCCCTGCGGCCGCGCAAAACGCCGGATTCTGCGCGTCCTGAGCCGGTCTGGCAGCGGGCGATCCCCGAAGTCCCGGGGCCGTTGCGACGAACTGGGGCGCACACGCGACGAACGCGCCTCCGCGCCGATAGACTGCCGCGCTGCCATCTGCCCCTTGTGGTCAGCCAACTGGGGCTGATTGAGCGGCGACAATCCTGTTCATGCTCTATGCACTCTATGAAGACGCCGGGAAGTTCCATGCCGGCCGCGTGATGTCCGAGGCCGACACCTCGATGCAGGTGGAACTGGACTCGGGCAAGCGCGTGAAGGTGAAGGCCGGCGCGGTGATGCTGCGCTTCGACAAGCCTGCGCCGGCCGAGCTGCTGGCCCAGGCGCAGGCCCTGGCGCAGACGATCGAGCTCGACCTGGCCTGGGAATTCGCCCCCGAAGGCGAATTCAGCTTCGCCGATCTCGCACGTGACTATTTCAGCGCCAAGGCCGGCCCCGACCAGCAGGCGGCCACCCTGTTGCGCCTGTTCGACGCGCCCCACTACTTCCGCCGCCTGGGCAAGGGCAACTTCAAGAAGGCGCCGGAAGACATCGTCAAGGCGGCGCTGCTGGGCATCGAGCGCAAGCGCCAGCAGGCGCTGCAGATCGAGGCCTGGGCTGGCGAACTGGCCGCGGGGCAATGCCCGGCGCCGGTGCGCGAGCAGCTCTACCGCATCCTGTTCAAGCCCGACAAGAACGGCCCCGAATACAAGGCCGTGGTCGAGGCCTCCAAGCGCAGCCAGCGCGCGCCGCTGGACCTGCTGAAAGGCGCCGGGGCGATCAACAGCCCCTACCAGTTCCACTGGAAGCGCTTCCTGTTCGAAACCTTTCCGCAAGGCACCGGCTTTCCGGCCATCACGGCGCCGCCGGTCAAGGACGAGCTGCCGCTGGCCAACGTGCAGGCTTTCTCGATCGACGATTCGCAGACCACCGAGATCGACGACGCGCTGTCGGTGCAGGGCCTGGGCACGGGCACGGTGGTGTTCGGCGTGCACATCGCCGCGCCGGCACTGGCCTTCGCGCCCGATTCGCCCATCGACAAGCTCGCCCGCGACCGCCTGTCCACGGTCTACATGCCGGGCTGGAAGATCACCATGCTGCCCGACAGCGTGGTGCAGACCTACACCCTCACCGCAGGGCGCGACTGCCCGGCCGTGAGCCTGTACGTGACGCTGGACGAGTCCACGCTGGAAGTGCGCGGCAGCGAGACGAAGGTCGAACGCGTGCCCATCGTCGCCAACCTGCGCCACGACCAGCTCGACAGCGTCGTCACGGAAGCCTCGCTCACCGGCCAGGCGCCGGCCGACTACGCCCATGCCCCCGAACTCGCCTTCGCCTTCCGCCTGGCCCAGGCGCTGAAGGGCCGGCGCGAGGTGGTGCGCGGCAAGCCCGAGAACTTCAACCGGCCCGACTACAACTTCAAGCTCGAACGCGCCCCGGGCCAGGACGGCGAGCCCGACGGCAGCGAACGCGTCATCATCACCACGCGCCAGCGCGGCGCGCCGCTGGATCTGATCGTGGCCGAGGCCATGATCCTGGCCAACAGCACCTGGGGCGGCTGGATCGCCAAATGCGGCGTTCCCGGCATCTACCGCAGCCAGGCCAGCATGCTGCCGGGCGTGAAGGTGAAGATGGGCACCCGGCCCGCCCCCCACGCCGGCATGGGCGTGGCCCAGTACACCTGGGCGACATCGCCGCTGCGGCGCTATGTCGACCTGGTGAACCAGTGGCAGATCCTGGCCTGCGTGCGCCATGGCCGCACCGCGGCGCTGGCCGCGTCCTTCAAGCCGAAGGACGCCGGGCTGTTTTCCATCATCAGCGGCTTCGATGCGGCCTACGCGGCCTACAACGACTTCCAGAACGCCATCGAGCGCTGGTGGACGCTGCGCTGGCTGGAACAGAACGAGGTGGCCGAACTGGAAGCCGGGGTGATGAAGGACGGGCTGGTGCGCGCCGACACCCTGCCGCTGGTGTTTCGCGTGGGCGGCATTGAAAACCTGCCGCGGGGCACGCGGGTGCTGGCCAGGGTGGCGGGCGTCGACCTGCTGACGCTGGAACTGCACGCCACGCTGCTGGCGCGGCTGGACGAGGCCGCGAGCGCAGCCGACACTGCCGGCGCCGAGGAAAGCGAAGACGACGACGCCGGTGCTGCCAGCGGCGGCCTGAAGCTGGCCATCGGCGACGACGACCTGGCACCCGCCGAAGCGGGCGCGGTGGATGTTCCCGAGCCCTCTGCCGACAGCCCCACGGAAGCCACGCCCGACGCGGCCCCCTGACGCCGCGGGGCCGCCGAAGATGCTCATGACCGGGCTGCGCCTGAACACCCTGCACCTGGCCTTGCTGGTCTCGGTGGTGGTTCACGGTGCCCTGGGCCTGGTGCGCTTCGTCGACCCCCAGGCCTTCGACCGCATCTTCCGCGACGAGCCCCTGGAAGTGATCCTCGTCAACGCCCGGGCCAGCGCCGCGCCCGACCAGGCCCAGGCGATCGCCCAGGCCAACCTGCTGGGCGGCGGCAATGCCGACAAGGGCCGGGCCACGTCGCCGCTGCCGCCTGACACGGCGCTGCAGATGGGCGACTCGTCCGATGAGGCACGCCAGAAGGTCGCGGAACTGCAGCAGCAGCAGCAGGCGCTGCTGACGCAGATCAGGCGCGAGATCGCTGCCCTGCCCGTGGCCGACCCCAGCCGTGAAGGCGGCACCGCCGAGCAACGGGAACACGACGAAAGGCGCCGGCAACTGCTGCGGCTGCTGGCCGAGATCGAAAAACGCGTCAACGACGAAAACGCCCGGCCGAAGCGGCGCTACATCAGCCCGGCCACGCGCGAAGAGGTCTATGCCCTGTACTACGACGCGCTGCGCCGCCGCATCGAGGCCCGGGGCACGCGCAATTTTCCGGAACACCAGGGCGTGAAGCTCTACGGCGACCTGACCATGAACGTCACCGTGGACGCCAGCGGCCAGGTGATCGACGCCGAGATCGTGCGGCCGTCGAGCAGCCGGGTGCTCGACCAGCAGGCCCTGGCGATCGTGCGCGCCGCTGCGCCGTTCGGCAGCTTCAGCGCCGCGATGCGGGCGCAGGCCGATCAGATCGTCGTGACTTCGCGCTTTCGCTTCACCCGCGACGACGGCCTGCAGACCACCTTGAGCGGACGATGACCCGACCCCCACACGCCCCCGACCGCTATGCCGTGCTCGGCCACCCCGTGGCGCACAGCCGCAGCCCGGCCATCCACGCCGCCTTCGCCGCGCAAACCGGGCAAGCGCTCGACTACGGCCGGCTGGAATGCCCGCTCGACGGCTTTGCCGACAGCGTGCGCCGATTCGCGGCCGAAGGCGCCTGCGGCTGCAACGTCACCGTGCCCTTCAAGTTCGAGGCCCTGGCGCTGGCCCGGCGCGCCAGCGAACGCGCGCAGCTTGCCGGCGCCGCCAATACCCTGCGCTTCGACGCCGACGGCTGGCTCGCCGACAACACCGACGGCGTGGGCCTGGTGCGCGACCTGGAACACAACGCCGGCCGGGCGCTCGCCGGTGGAAGCCTGCTGCTGGTCGGCGCGGGCGGCGCCGCCGCGGGTGTTCTGGGGCCGCTGCTCGCGACGCGGCCGGCGCGGCTGATGCTCGTCAACCGCAGCGTCGACAAGGCCCTGGCGCTGGCCGACCGACACCGCGACTGGGCGGCACGGCAGGGCGTGGTGCTGGCCGCGGGCGGTCTGGGCGAAGCCGCATCGGCGCCGGCCTTCGATGTCGTCGTGAACGCCAGCGCCAGCAGCCTGGCGGGTGCAGCCTCACCCGTGCCGCCCCAGGTGCTGGCGCCGGGCGCCCTGGCCGTGGACCTGATGTACGGCGCCGCCGCAGCGCCGTTCCTGGCCTGGGCCATGGCCGCGGGAGCCCAGGCGCGCGACGGCCTGGGCATGCTGGTGGAGCAGGCGGCCGAGGCCTTCTGGCTCTGGCGGGGCTTGCGGCCAGAAACGGCGCCGGTCCTGCTGGCCCTGCGCCAGCAGGTGGAAACGAAGTGAGCGCCGGCCGGCGGCCCCTGCTGCGCCATGCCCTGCGCGGCCTGGGCCTGCTGCTGCTGTGCGCGCTGTGCCTGCAACTGGTGTTCGTGGCGCGGGTGGCGCTGATGAACGTCGTCGACCCGCAATCCACCAGCTTCCAGCGCAGCGAGGCCTGGCGGCTGCTGACGAGCCAGGGCCAGATCGTCTGGACCCAGGACTGGGTGGACGACGGATCACTGTCGCCCCACCTGAAGCGCGCCGTCATTGCCAGCGAGGACGCCGGCTTCGTCGAGCACGGCGGCGTGGAATGGGAAGCGATCGAAAAGGCCTGGGAACGCAACCAGAAGAGCGAGGCCCGCGCCGAGCGCCTGCAGCAGCGCCGGCAGCGGCCGGTGTCGGTGCGGCTGGTAGGCGGTTCGACCATTTCGCAGCAGCTGGCCAAGAACCTGTTCCTGAGCGGCGAACGCACCGTGTTTCGCAAGGCGCAGGAGTTGCTGCTCACTTTCTATCTGGAAGCGCTGCTCGGCAAGCCGCGCATCCTGGCGATCTACCTGAACAACGTGGAATGGGGCGAAGGCGTGTTCGGCGCGCAGGCGGCCGCCCGCCACTATTTCAGGGTCGACGCCGCCCGGCTGGCCCCGGCCCAGGCGGCACGGCTGGCGGTGATGCTGCCCGCCCCCAAGCGCTTCGAGCAGCGGCCGGCGTCGCCCTACCTGCTGGGCCGCGCCCAGGCGGTGCTGGCACGCATGGGCGACGTGGCTTTGCCCTGAACCACGACAATCTTGTGATGAATGCGAGCCTGACCGAGGAAATCGCCATCGCCGCCGCCCGCCTGGTGGTCGAAGAAGGCATGGAGTACCCCGCTGCGAAAAAGCGAGCGGCCCGCGACCTGGGCCGGCGCAGCGCCCGGGCCGTCGACCTGCCCAGCAACGAACAGGTCGAGGACGAGGTGCGCAGCCACATCGAGCTGTTCTGCGCCGACACCCAGCCTGCCGAACTGCGTGCGCTGCGGGAGGTGGCCCTGCAATGGATGGAACGCCTGGCCGAATTTCGCCCGCACCTGGGCGGCGCGGCCTGGCGCGGCACGGCCACGCGGCTGTCGGCCGTGCACCTGGACCTGTACTGCGACGACCCGAAAGCCGCTGAGATCATGCTGGTGAACGCTGGCGTCGACTACGACGTCGGCTCGCTCGAACGTGCCGGGCGCGAGCCGGTGAACGTGCTCACGGTGGGCACGCGCAGCACCGCGCTGGGCGAACTGGTCAGCGTGCACCTGTTCCTGCGCGACCTGGACGAACAACGCGGCGCCCTCAAGCCCGACGCTCGCGGACGCAGCTGGCGGGGCGACCACCAGGCCCTGCAGCGCCTGATGGCCGAGGAGACGGCATGACGCCCTCCCGGCGCCGGGCGCTGATGACCGGCGTGGCGGTGGCGGCGGGTGCCGCGGGTGTGGGCGTGAGCACCGGACTGTGGCGGGCGGGCAGCGGATCGACCCCCCTGCCCAGTCACCCGGAGACAGCCTTCCTCTGGGACCTGGCGTTCACCCGCCCCGACGGCAGCACCCTGGCGCTGGCCAGCCTGCGCGGCAAACCGCTCGTCATCAACTTCTGGGCCACCTGGTGCCCGCCCTGCGTCAAGGAAATGCCCGAGTTCGACCGCTTCCACCGCGACTTCTCCGGCCGCGGCTGGCAGGTACTGGGACTGGCCGTCGACTCGCCGACGCCGGTGCGCGACTTCCTGAAACGTGTGCCGGTGGGCTATGCCATCGCCCTCGCCGGCTTCGAAGGCACGGAAGTCAGCCGCAAGCTGGGCAATGCACAGGGCGCCCTGCCCTTCACGGTGCTGCTGGACGGCAGCGGAAAACCCCTCCAGCGGCACCTTGGGGAAACTAACTACTCCACCTTGGCAGGATGGGCTTCCAAAGGCTGAAGTTCGGGCAAAACCTGCTCAAACCGCTTTCAACTTACAACAAAAAGCGTAGAGTCGGGGGAACCCATGAGAATCCTCGTCCTCCACGGCCCAAATCTGAACCTTCTCGGCACTCGCGAGCCGCAGGTGTATGGTTCTGCCACTTTGGCTCAGATCGACTCTGATCTTGCAAAAACGGCGGAAGAAGCCGGCGTGATGCTGCACAGCCTGCAGAGCAACCACGAAGGCACGCTGATCGACCGCATCCATCAGGCGCGGCTGGACGGCACCGATTTCATCGTCATCAATCCCGCCGGCCTCACCCACACCAGCGTGGCCTTGCGTGACGCGCTGGCCGCCGTGGACCTGCCCTTCATCGAAGTCCACCTGTCGAACATCCACCGCCGCGAACCGTTCAGGCACCACTCCTACCTGTCGGACCTGGCGGTGGGGGTGATCTGCGGCCTGGGAGCCGACGGCTACCGCCTGGCACTGCAGTACGCCCTGGGACTCCGCAAGACGCCAACCGCCTGACCCGAAACACCTGAAGGAATCCATCCGATGGACCTGAGAAAACTCAAGACCCTGATCGACCTGGTCTCCGACTCGAACATCTCCGAGCTCGAGATCACCGAAGCCGAGGGCAAGGTGCGCATCGTCAAGGCCGGCGTCGCCGCCCCCATGGCCTATGCCCCGGCGCCCATGGCCGCGCCCATGGCCGCCGCCGCGGCGCCCATGGCGCCGGCCGCGGCACCTGCCGAGGCCGCGGTGGAGAACACCAACCGGTACATCAAGTCACCGATGGTGGGCACCTTCTACCGCTCGGCCAGCCCGGGTGCGAAGGCCTTCGTCGACATCGGCGACACCGTCAAGGAAGGCGAACCGGTCTGCATCATCGAGGCGATGAAGATCATGAACGAGATCGAGTCCGACACCGGCGGCAAGATCCTGCGCATCCTGTGCGAGAACGGCCAGCCGGTGGAGTTCGGCCAACCCCTGTTCCAGGTCGAATAGGCGCAGCCGGCCGTGTTCAAGAAAATACTCATCGCCAACCGCGGCGAAATCGCCCTGCGGATTCAGCGTGCCTGCCGTGAAATGGGCATCAAGTCGGTCGTCGTCTACTCGGAGGCCGACCGCGAAGCGAAGTACGTGAAGCTGGCCGACGAAGCCGTGTGCATCGGGCCGGCGCAGTCCAGCATGAGCTACCTGAACATGCCGGCCATCATCAGCACCGCCGAGGTGACCGACGCCCAGGCCATCCACCCCGGCTACGGCTTCCTCAGCGAGAACGCCGACTTTGCCGAGCGCGTGGAGCAAAGCGGCTTCACCTTCATCGGCCCCACGCCCGAGAGCATCCGCATCATGGGCGACAAGGTCAGCGCCAAGCAGGCGATGATCCGGTCCGGCGTGCCCTGCGTGCCCGGCAGCGAAGGGGCCCTGCCCGAAGACCCGAAGGAAATCACGCGCCAGGCGCGGGCCATCGGCTACCCGGTGATCATCAAGGCTTCCGGCGGCGGCGGCGGGCGCGGCATGCGCGTGGTCCACACCGAAGCCGCCCTGCTGCATGCCGTGCAGACGACGCGCAGCGAGGCCGGCGCGGCATTCGGCAACCCGGCCGTCTACATGGAGAAGTTTCTCGAGAACCCCAGGCACATCGAGATCCAGATCCTCGCCGACCAGCACAAGAACGCCGTCTGGCTGGGCGAACGCGACTGCAGCATGCAGCGCCGCCACCAAAAGGTCATCGAAGAAGCACCGGCGCCCGGCATCGCACGACGCATCATCGAACGCATCGGCGACCGCTGCGTGGCGGCCTGCAAGAAGATCGGCTACCGCGGCGCAGGCACCTTCGAGTTCCTCTACGAGAACGGCGAGTTCTTCTTCATCGAGATGAACACCCGCGTGCAAGTGGAGCACCCCGTCACCGAGATGGTCACGGGCGTGGACATCGTGCAGATGCAGATCCGTGTGGCGGCGGGCGAGAAGCTGCCGTTCGCGCAGCGCAACATCGAGATGCGCGGCCACGCCATCGAATGCCGCATCAACGCCGAAGACCCCTACAAGTTCGTGCCCTCACCGGGCCGCATCACCCTGTGGCACGCCCCGGGCGGCCCGGGGGTGCGGGTGGACTCCCACGTCTACACGAACTACTTCGTGCCGCCGAACTACGACTCGATGATCGGCAAGGTCATCTGCCACGGCGACACCCGCGACCAGGCCCTGGCGCGCATGCGCACGGCCTTGTCGGAGACCGTGGTCGAAGGCATCCACACCAACATTCCCTTGCACCGGGAACTGATGGTCGACGCCAAGTTCATCGAAGGCGGCACCAGCATCCATTACCTGGAGGGTTGGCTGGGGCAACACAAGCGGTGAAATCAGGGAAGAAGGGGGGGCGCCGGCCCGAACGTCCGCAACGGGCTGCGATCAGAATCCCCGCATGTATGAACTGACCCTGCGTGCACCCCAGTCGCTGGTGGAATCCGTCTCCGACGCGCTCAGCGACGAGCTCGAAGCCTTGTCGGTGTCGGTCGAGGACGCCGACGCCGACAGCGACGCCGAACGGGCCTTATTCGGCGAGCCGGGCATGCCGCCACCGGCGCCAGGCTGGGACCGCTCGACCCTGCGTGCGCTGTTCGACACCGAAACGCAGGCCGAGGCAGCAGCAGCCGTGCTGCTGGCCCAGGACTGGACCACCGGGCTCCACCTGCAATCCTTGACGGAGCTGCAGGAACAGGACTGGGTCCGGATCACGCAGAGCCAGTTCGCGCCGGTCGAGATCACGCCTGAATTCTGGATCGTGCCGAGCTGGCACGAGGTGCCCGCCGCGGCCAGCCGGGTGATCCGCCTCGACCCCGGGCTGGCCTTCGGCACCGGCACGCATCCCACCACCCGCATGTGCCTGCGCTGGCTGGCCACCCACCCGGCCGCGGTGCAGGGCGCACGCACGCTGGACTACGGCTGCGGCTCGGGCATCCTGGCCATCGCCGCCATGCTGTATGGTGCCGGCGAAACCGACGCCGTCGACATCGACCCTGCCGCCGTCCAGGCCACCGCCGACAACGCCCGCGACAACCAGGTCGCCCTGCGCCCCGGCCTGCCCGACACGGCACATGGCACTTATGCGCTGGTGCTGGCCAACATCCTGGCCACACCGCTGAAGCTCTTGGCGCCGCTGCTGTGCGGACATGTCGCGGCCGGCGGCAGACTGTTGCTGGCGGGCATCCTGGCGCGGCAGGCCGAGGAGTTGCAGGCTGCCTATGCGCCCTGGCTGGCGCTGGACGTGCTGGACCAGGAAGAGGGCTGGGTCCTGATGGGGGGCGCCCGCCCCGGCCAGACCTGAGGCCGACGTGGTCGACATCGCGCTTCCGGGTTCGGCACTGGCTGCGCGCTGCACCGCCTGCAGCACCGTGTTCCGCGTCGTGCCCGACCAGCTGCGCGTGTCCGAAGGCTGGGTGCGCTGCGGCCGTTGCTCGCAGGTCTTCAACGCCGCTGAAAACCTGATCGATCTGGACACGGGCGCACCCAGGAGACTTGAACTGGGTGCAAGCCTGACCGATGGCCGGCCCGCCCCGGCCCCGGCCCTGCCCGGTGCTTCAGGGGATTCAGCCGCCACGCATTCGGCGACCCCGCCGTCCACCTTCACCCAGGCTTCGGCCCCCGCATCCGAGCCGGTACCAGAGACCGAATCCGCCTGGCCCGACTCGGCCATGGCCGCCACGCAGCCCTTGTACGGGCCGCCCGACCCTCGGCCCACGGCTGTGGACACGGGCTCGAGCCTGCCAGACCCGATGGCACCGGATCAGCCAGAGGCATCGCTTGCCACAGCGACCGACCCGGCAGAACCCTCTGGCGATTCGGCCACTCCGCTGGCCACCAACTCCGTCGAACCCGTCGACCCCTCGTCGTCAGCAGCGCCAGCCTTTCCGCCAACCGATGCCGAACCCGCTGCAGCCCTGCCCTCCTTCGTACGCCGCGCCGACCGCGCCGCACGTTGGCGCCAGCCACGCGTGCGCGCGGCCCTGGCGGGTGCATCGGCCCTGGCCACCCTGGTGCTGGTGATGCAGGTCGCGTTCAGCCACCGCGACACGGCAGCGGCCCACTGGCCCGCACTGCGGCCGGCCCTGGAAGCCGGCTGCCAGCTGCTGGGCTGTCGTGTCGGCCCGGCCCAGGCCATCGAGGCCCTGACCGTGGAAAGCAGCGGCCTGCTGCGCGTCGAACAGACCCGGCTCTACCAGCTGACGGTGGGCCTGCGCAATCGCGCCACCATCGACCTGGCGGTGCCTGCCCTGGAACTGTCCCTGACCGACGCCCAGGGCCGGCTGTTGTCAAGGCGAGTGCTGAGCCCATCCGAACTGGGCCTGACCCAGGCGGCCGTAGGGGCCGGCCGCGACCTGGCTCTGCAGGCCACGCTGCAGACCGCGCCCTTGTCCACGGGTGCAGGCGACGACGAACTCGTCGTCGGCTATACGATCGAGCTCTTCTATCCCTAGCCAGCCGGCAAGGGCACCCCACCCCCTTCACGCCCTACGGAGCTGCCATGCCCGCGTTGATCTGCGGATCCCTTGCTTTCGACACCATCACCACGTTCCCCGGGCGCTTCGCCGAGCAGATCATGCCCGAGCAGGTGCACATCCTGAACGTGAGCTTCCTGGTGCCCACGCTGCGCCGCGAGTGGGGCGGCTGCGCCGGCAACATCGCCTACAACCTGCAGGCCCTGGGGGGCCAGCCGGTCGTCATGGCAGCGCTGGGCGTGGACGGCGGTGAATACCTGGCCCGCGTCGAGGGCTGGGGTGCGGACACCTCGCTCATCCATCGCGACAAGGAACTGCACACCGCGCAGTGCCACATCACCACCGACCGCGACAACAACCAGATCGCTGCCTTCCACCCCGGTGCGATGAGCCACGCCCATCACATCCAGGTGCCGGCGAAGTCGGTGCGCAGCGACCTGGCCATCGGCATCATCGCCCCCGACGGCCGCGACGCGATGTGGCAGCACGCGCACCAGATGCACGCGCAGCACATTCCCTTCATCTTCGACCCGGGCCAGCAGCTGCCGCAGTTCAACGGCGACGAGCACAAGGAGATCCTGGGTCTTGCCGGCTGGGTGGCCGTCAACGACTACGAAGCGCGGATGCTGGAAGAACGCACGGGCGAAGACGCCCAGGCCATGTCCCGCCGCCCCAACATCCAGGGCGTGGTGGTGACACTGGCCGAACATGGCTGCGACGTCTGGGTCAAGGGCGAATGCACACGCGTGCCGGGCCTGCCCGCCGCCGCCCTGCTCGATCCCACGGGCTGTGGCGACGCTTTCCGCGCCGCGCTGCTTTACGGTCTGGAAAAGGGCTGGCCACTGGCGCGCTGCGCTGCGCTGGGCAACCGGCTGGGTTCCATCAAGATCGCCAGCAAGGGCCCGCAGAACCACACGCTGGCAGGCGCACTGGAAGGCATCTGAGTTTGCGGTGGAAGGCCAGGAAAGCAGACCCAGCGCAGATCCACAGAAGCTGCGTTGTGGGCTCGGGCACGACTGCAGAAGGTGCGACCAAGATCGTCGTCTGCGGCGACCACCACCAATACGACTGGGTGCCGGGGTTCGCATAGCCGAGCGAACGACCGGTATGCATCCACGTGCGCCCGTCGTAGCTCGTTGCATCGACCGATAAGCCTGTCGATGGCGAGTAATAGAAGCTTTGGGCCCCGTCCAGAAGCCCCCAGTTGACATGGAAAGATGTGAGCTCGTCGTGGGAGAGTGCGCCGTCGCCATTCCTATCGACTCCGGCAAAGGTGCCAGATGCCGACCTTTCATGGGCCACCGGCGCGCACGTGCCGTAAGCGCAATACTGGAAGTCGAGATGGAAAACGGTGAAGCTGTGTTCCGAAACGACCCCAAGGCCATCGGCCAGAACTGGTGCGACCGGACTTGCTAGCAACAGAGCAGCGACGATGTGCTTCATGGTGACCTAGTCTTGATGCAAAGGGATACCGGACAGCAGCATTGAAGCAAACGACCAGAAAGGGATCTGTGCGGCAACACACACGCCGTCCCACGGCGCCCAAGAAAAAGGGGCCCGCAGGCCCCTGTCGTCACCGTCTGGCAGAACGGCTGGACGGCACTGCCTTCAGGCCACCACCTGCCGCAATTCGCCGCTGGCGTAGCGCTGAGCTACCGCGCTGAGCGGCATCGGCTTGATCTTGCTGCCCTGGCCCTGGCAACCGAATTCCAGGTAACGCTGCTTGCACACCAAGTAGGCGGCCTCGCGCGCTGGCTTGAGCCATTCACGGGCGTCGAACTTCTCGGGGTTCTCGGCCAGGAACTTGCGCACCGCGCCGGTCATGGCCAGACGGATATCGGTGTCGATGTTGATCTTGCGCACGCCGTGCTTGATGGCTTCCTGGATTTCCTCGACCGGCACGCCGTAGGTTTCCTTCATCTTGCCGCCGTACTGGTTGATGATGGCCAGCAGCTCCGGTGGCACGCTCGAGCTGCCGTGCATCACCAGATGCGTGTTCGGGATGCGGCGGTGGATTTCCTTGACCCGGCCGATGGCGAGGATGTCGCCCGTGGGCTTGCGGCTGAACTTGTAGGCGCCGTGGCTGGTGCCGATGGCGATGGCCAGCGCGTCGAGCTGCGTGGCCTTCACGAACACGGCCGCTTCCTCGGGGTCGGTCAGCATCTGGCTGTGGTCGAGCTTGCCTTCGGCGCCGACGCCGTCTTCCTCGCCGGCTTCACCGGTTTCCAGGTTGCCCAGGCAGCCCAGCTCACCTTCCACCGTGACGCCCACGGCATGGGCCATGTCGACGACCTTCCGCGTGACTTCGACGTTGTAGTCGAAGGAAGCCGGGGTCTTGCCGTCTTCGCGCAGGGAGCCGTCCATCATCACCGAGCCGAAACCCAGCGCGATGGCGCCTTCGCAGATCTTCGGGCTGGTGCCGTGGTCCTGGTGCATGACCAGGGGCACCTGCGGAAACGCCTCGACCGCCGCCTGGATGAGGTGCTTGATGAAGGGCTCGCCGGCGTACTTGCGGGCGCCGGCACTGGCCTGCAGGATGACGGGTGCATCGACCTCGGCCGCGGCCTGCATCACGGCCTGAACCTGCTCCAGGTTGTTGACGTTGAAGGCGGGAATGCCATAGCCGTTTTCGGCGGCATGGTCGAGCAGCTGGCGCATCGAGACGAGTGGCATGGCGGGCTTTCGGGAGTCTGGGGTGGGGTGGAAGACCGGGCGGGACGCGCACTCGCAAGCGCTTCGTAACCACCTCGAAACTGCGTCGATTCTAGCGGGGGCTGGTTTCGGAACCCCCTCCGAACCCCGCCCGGGCCGGGGGCTCGCCAAGTCGGAACTGCACTTGTTTCCTGTGCTTTTTCCTGCTTCAGCGGCCGACGGCGGCGCCGACACTGCAAGCCTCGTCCTGCCCGGAAAACCGCCATGGCCCACCCCGCCCGCGCCCGCAACCTCGCCCACGTGACCCCCTGGATCACGGCCGCCGTGCTCGCGCATCCGCAGGACCTGGCGCAGCACCTGATGCAGCGCCTGGACATCGGCCGTCGCCGCGCCGGCGTGCTCATCCGCCAGCTGGCGGCGGCGCAGTGGCTGGTGGCGGAAGGCACGCCACGCAAGCCGGCGTTCCGGCCCGGCGCCCTGCGCCAGGTGGTGATGCAGTACCCCCTTGCCGGCCTGCAGGAAGACCTGCCCTGGCGGCGCGACTTCGCGCCCTGCTTCGACTTGCCGCCGACCGTGCGCCACCTGGCCCAGCATGCGTTCACGGAACTGCTGAACAACGCCGTCGACCACAGCGGCGGCAGCCAGGTGACGGTGTCGCTGCGCCAGACACCGCTGCACCTGCAGCTGCTGGTGTCCGACGACGGCTGCGGACTGTTCGAACGCATCGCCCAGAGCTTCGCCATCGACGACCCGCAGCTCGCCATGTTCGAGCTGAGCAAGGGCAAGCTCACCAGCCAGCCTGAACGCCACAGCGGGCACGGCCTGTTCTTCGCCTCGCGGCTGGCCGACATCTTCGACGTGCACGCCAACCACGCAGCCTTCCAGCACCGCGGCTGGGGCGACGAAGCCTGGCGCGCCACGCGACCTACACCGCGGCGCGGCACCTCGATCTACCTGGCGATCGCCCTGGACACCCCCCGCACGCTCGACGAGGTGCTGCGCGCCAACAGCCGGGACACCGCCGGCTACGGCTTCGAACGAACCCGGGTGCCCTTGAAGTTGCTGGGTGGCAGCGAGATGCTGATGTCGCGTGCCGACGCGCGGCGGGTGGCCGCGAGGCTGACCAGCTTCGGCCAGGCCGAGATCGATTTCTCGGGCATTCCCGCGGTGGGCCATGGCTTTGCCGACGAGCTGTTCCGCGTGTTCCGGCGAGGTCACCCTCAGGTGGAGCTGCTGCCAACAAAAATGGCGCCCGCAGTGGGCGCCATGGTGGCCAGCATCGCGGCCTGAGGCCGCGGTGCAGCAGCGGTGCTCAGCCCTGGCGGCGGCGCCTCGACACCGCAGCAATGGCCAGGCCACCAGCGAGCATCAACGCGTAGGTCGAGGGCTCGGGGACGACGCTGCCCTGGATGGCAAACGGCAGGGTCACCGTCAGCCCGCTGCCAGCCTCGGCCAAAGTGGCGAACGGCCCGTTTGCGGCCGACTGGGCCGCGTTGCCCAGCGCGTTGTCCGAGGTGGGCGGCTGCCAGGGGCCGGACGCCAGGGAACCGGACAGGCTCCAACGCAGCCAGTAGCTGCCAGGCGCGAGGGTGAAATCGGGCACGTCGGCCCGAGCCAGGTAGATGCCCCGCTGCGTGTTGGTCAGAGTGGTGTCCGTGACGCGATAACCGACCAGACCGCCGCTGGTGACCGCCGTCGTGCCTGAAAACAGGACGGCGCCGGTGTTGACGTCACCGCTCACGACGCTCCAGACCGCGGTCTGGAAGGTGAAGGCGGTCGAACCCGTCTGGTAGGCATAGAAATCCAGGCCGGTGACGTTCCAGCCACCGCTGCCCACGCTGAAGTCTTCCGCCACGGCGAGACCGCCCGCGGTCGCTGCGCCGTAGCCGAACGTGGTGTACGGGGCGGCCAGCACCGACAGACCATTGCCGCCGACCACCGGGCCGTTGCTGAACAACTGGGCATTTGCCACGCCGGCACCTGCGAGCAGGCTCAAAACCAGGAACTTCTTCATCCTCACTCCAATGCTGTGTTGGGAAGCCCGACTTTCCGGCTCTCTGGGCCGGAGCGCGAGCATCCAGACCCAGGCGACCGACGATGAGCAGCCCCTGGCCACCCTGTTTTGAAGGCTAAGTGGATTTCGCTGGAGCCGGTTGCCAAACTTCGAGGGGGGCCCCGCAACTGCGGGGGGAGGAAGCGCGATCAGCGCACCTGGCACACCTTGAGCATGTTCGTGCCACCCGGGTAGCCCATCGGCTCGCCGCAGGTGATGGCGTAGGTGTCGCCGGGCATCAGCACGCCGCGCTCGACCAGCAGCGACTCGGCCTTGGCCAGTGCTTCGTCGCGGTCGCTCATCTTCGGCATCAGCAGCGGGTGCACGTTGCGGTAGAGGGTCATCTTGCGCTCGCTCTGAACCTGGGAGGTCAGGCCGTAGATCGGCACCTTGATGTTGTGCCGGCTCATCCACAAGGCCGTACTGCCCGATTCCGTCAGCGCCAGGATGGCCTTGCAGCCCAGGTGGTGCGCGGTGAACAGCGCACCCATGGCGATGCTCTGGTCGATGCGGCCGAAACGCTTGTTCTTGAAGTCGGCGTCGAGCATCACGTCTTCGGCGCGTTCGGCTTCCAGCGCGATCTGCGCCATCTGCTCGACGGTCTCGACCGGGTAGCGGCCGGCGGCGGTCTCAGCGCTCAGCATCACGGCGTCGGTGCCGTCGAGCACGGCGTTGGCCACGTCGCTGACCTCGGCGCGCGTGGGCACGGGCGCGAGGATCATGCTTTCCATCATCTGCGTGGCGGTGATGACGACCTTGTCGAGTTCACGCGCCATCCGGATCATGCGTTTCTGCAAAGCCGGCACGGCGGCGTTGCCGACCTCGATGGCGAGGTCACCGCGCGCCACCATAATGCCGTCGCTGGCCTTGAGGATGGCTTCCAGGTTCGGGATGGCTTCGCTGCGCTCGATCTTGGCGATCATGGCCGGCCGATGGCGGAAGGCCTCGCCCGCCACGTTGGCCAGGCTGCGTGCCATCTCCATGTCGATGGCATTCTTCGGAAAGCTGACGGCGAGGTACTCGCACTGGAAGGCCACCGCGGTCTTGATGTCTTCCATGTCCTTAGCCGTCAGGGCGGGGGCGGTCAGGCCGCCTCCGGCCTTGTTGATGCCCTTGTTGTTCGACAGCACGCCGCCCAGCACCACGCGCGTGTGCACCTGCTCGCCGCGTACGGTTTCCACGGTCAGCTTGATCAGGCCGTCGTTGAGCAGCAGCGTGTCGCCCGGGCGCACGTCGCGCGGCAGTTCCTTGTAGTCCAGGCCCACGCCCTGCAGGTCGCCAGGCTCGGTTCGCTGAGCGTCCAGGATGAAGGCCGCGCCGGCTTCGAGCATCACCTTGCCATCGGCAAACTTGCCCACGCGGATCTTCGGGCCCTGCAGGTCGGCCATCAGCGCCACGGGCTTGCCCACGCGGGCGGCCACCTCGCGCACGAGCGTGGCGCGGTCGATGTGGTCCTGGGCCGTGCCATGGCTGAAGTTCAGCCTGACGACGTCGACGCCGGCCCGCAACAGCCTTTCCAGCACCACGGGGTCGCTGGAGGCCGGGCCGAGTGTGGCGACGATCTTGGTGGCACGGGTCATTGAACGGGCTCCGGAAAAAAGCAACAAACGCACGGAGATTATGGGCTTGGGCCTGCTTTCGCCCCTTCGGGTGGGGACGGCACGGCGTGGCTGCTGTGCCGCCTGGGTACACAATCTCGTGCGGCCGGTGGTCGCACCCCATGCAAGAACTCGGCAACCTCACGCTCACGGAAATCATCCGGCTGCAGAACCAACTGCAGCAGGAGCTGACGCGCCGCTTCGAGCGCCCGCTGCTGATGGTTTTCTCCGACATCGTGGGCTCCACGCCGTATTTCGCCCGCCACGGCGACGCGATGGGCCGGCAGATGCACCAGCGCCACTTCGACCTGCTCAACCAGGGCTTCGCCCCGAACGGCGGCCGTCTCGTCGATGCCGTGGGCGACGGTGCCTTCTGCGTCTTCCCGAACGCCGGCGACGGCGTGCGTGGCGTCATCGCCTTCCACCAGGCGATGGCCCGCGACAACGCCATGCGCGCCCGCGCGCACCAGCTGTCGGTTCGCATCGGCCTGCACTGGGGCATGGTGCTCACCGACGGCCAGGCCGTCACCGGCGACGCCGTGCACGTGGCCGCGCGTGTCGCCCGCGTGGCCGACGCCGGCGCCACCTGCCTGACACGCCAGGTCTTCAAGGAGCTGGACGCCGGGCAGCGCCTCATCTGCCATGCGCTGGGCAAGCGCGAGCTGAAAGGCCTGTCGCAACCCGTCGAATTGCTGCAGCTCGACTGGCGCGATCCGGTGGCCTTTCCCCGCCGCCTGCTGATCGAGGAAACCGGCGAGTGGCTCGAACTGCCGCAGCAGGACATCGTGAGCTTCGGCCGCCTGCCGGAACACGAGGGCTCGCGCGCCAACGACATCGTGCTCGTGCACCCCGAGCCCGAACGCGCGCGGCTCATCAGCCGCTGGCACTTCGAACTGCGCCGCGTGGCCGACGGCCTGCGCCTGCGCGCCCTGTCCGACAGCCTCACCGCCATCGACGGCAGCCGCGTCGACAAGGGCGCCGATGCCCCGGTGCACAGCGGTTCGCGCATCCGCGTGGCCGACACCCTCACGCTGCGGCTGGTAGGCCCGCCCATGGACGCGCCCGACGACGTCCACGGCGCGACCATGATCCTCAAGCCGGGGCCCTGACCCCGGGCTGCCGGCTCAGGCCTGCGCGCGCCGCGCCAGGATCTCGAAGGCCGGCAGGGTCTTGCCTTCCAGCACTTCCAGGAAGGCACCGCCGCCGGTGGAGATGTAGCCGATGTCGCCTTCGATGCCGTACTTGGCGATCGCCGCCAGCGTGTCGCCGCCGCCGGCAATGCTGAAGGCCGGGCTGGCCGCCACCGCGCGCGCCACGGCTTCGGTGCCGTGGCTGAAGGCGTCGAACTCGAACACGCCCACCGGGCCGTTCCAGACGATGGTGCCGGCGGCCATCAGCTGCGCCGCCAGCGTGGCTGCGGTCTTCGGGCCCACGTCGAGGATCAGGTCGTCGGCGGCGACATCGGCCACGGCTTTGACGGTGGCGGGCGCATCGGCCGCAAACGTCTTGGCCGTGACCACGGCGACGGGCACCGGCACCGCGGCGCCACGCGCCTTCATCGCGTCGATGACGGCGCGGGCCTCGGCCACCAGGTCGGGCTCGGCCAGGCTGTGGCCGATGGGCAGGCCCATCGCCAGCAGGAAGGTGTTGGCGATGCCGCCGCCGACGATCAGGCCGTCGACCTTTTCCGACAGCGCCTTCAGGATGGTGAGCTTGGTGCTGACCTTGCTGCCCGCGACGATGGCCACCAGCGGCCGCTTCGGATGGGCCAGGGCCTTCGTGATGGCGTCGATCTCGGCCGACAGCAGCGGCCCGGCGCAAGCCACCGGCGCGAACTGTGCGATGCCGTAGGTGCTGGCCTCGGCGCGGTGCGCGGTGCCGAAGGCGTCGTGCACGAACACGTCGCACAACTGGGCCATCTTGCGCGCCAGCGCCTCGTCGTTCTTCTTCTCGCCCTTGTTCAGCCGGCAGTTCTCGAGCATGACCACCTGGCCCGGCGCCACGGCCACGCCGTCGACCCAGTTCGACACCAACGGCACGGGCTGGCCCAGCAGCTCGGCCAGGCGCGCGGCCACGGGGGCCAGGCTGTCGGCGGGCTTGAACTCGCCTTCGGTGGGCCGGCCCAGGTGCGAGGTGACCATCACCGCCGCCCCTGCTTGCAGGGCCATGCGCACCGCCGGCACGCTGGCGCGGATGCGGGTGTCTTCGGTGATGTGGCCTTCGTCGTCCTGCGGCACGTTCAGGTCGGCGCGGATGAAGACGCGTTTGCCCGCCAGTTCGCCACGTTCGATCAGGTCCGCCAGTCGTTTCACGTTCATCGTCGTCTTTCGAGGTGGAAGAAAAGGAAAGAAAGGGGAAACGGCCTACCAGCCCAGGCCCAGCTTCAGGGGCAGCAGCACGGCCATGCCGGTGAGGATGGTGCCCAGGATGCCGCGGCGCCAGAAGAAGTAGCCCAGCGCGGCAGCAGCGGCGAACAGCCGTGCGTCCTGCCAGGTGTCGATGAGCTGGCCCTGCGTCATCACGATCTCGGGCACCACCACCGCGGCCAGTGCCGCCAGCGGTGCAAAGCGCAGGCCCTGCTGAACCCAGGCCGGAATGGGCAGCTCGCGGTCGGAGATGAAGAAGAACGAACGCGTGACCAGCGTGATCACGGTCAGTCCGACGATGGCCAGGACGGCTTCCCAGGTGCCCATGGGTCTTCAGGCCGCGCGCCGGCGCGCGCCCTGGTCGATGAGCAGGGCCATGGCCACGGCCGCGGCGATGGCCACCACGATGTTCAGCTTCAGCGGCAAGGCGTAGGCCGCCACCGCGGCGCAGCCGGCCACGGCCCCGGCCACCGCGGTGGCCCGGTCGGCCAGCAGCGAAGCCGCGATGCCCAGCAGCGCCAGCGTGCCGGCGAAGCCGATGCCCCAGTGCACGGGGATGCTGTCGGCCAGGAAGATGCCCAGCAGCGACGGCACTTGCCAGGCCAGCCAGTTGGTGGCCACGCCGCCCCAGAAGTAGGGCGCCTGCTCGGGCGCGGGTTTCGGCTCGGGGAAGCGGCGCATGAACATCACGTAGTTCAGGTCGGCCGTGAAGTAGCCCATGCGCAGCCGCTGCAGCCGGCTGTAGCCCATCATGTACGGGCGCCATTGCGCGCTGAAGATGACGAAGCGCAGGTTCACGCACAGCGCCGTGGCCCACACCACCCAGATCGGCGCGCCGCTGGTCAGCAGGGGCAGCACGGCCAGTTGCGCACTGCCGGCGAAGACCAGCAGCGACATCATCACCGACAGCGGCACGCCCAGGCCGCTGTTGCCCATGGCCACGCCGGTGATCAGCCCCCAGGCGGCAATGCCCAGCGCTGTGCCCACCATCTCGCGTGCGCCGCGGGCGAACTCGGGGTGACGCCAGAGCGGGCTGACTTCAGGAACTGGGGGGCAGGAGACAGGCACGCGCCGATTGTCGCCGCCCGGCCGGCGGCGCCGCTTCAGCGCTTGCGGATGCTGCCGCTGCCGGCCACCGAACGCGTGATGACGGGCTCGCCGCCGTAGACGACATCGCCGCTGCCGGCAATGCTGACCTTCAGCGCCTTGTCGGCATGGACCTTGACGTCGCCGCTGCCGGCAATGCGCACCGACACATCGTCGGCCTTCAGATCGGCCAGACCGACGTCGCCACTGCCGGCCACGTTGATCGACAGGCTGGTCACCTTGCCGCTGCCCTGGATGTCGCCGCTGCCGGCCACGCGCACGCCCAGCTCATCGCTCACCAGCTTGTCGAGCCGGGCGCTGCCCGAGCCGGCCACCGACACGCTGAGCCGGGGCGTGCTGAACGGTGCCACCTCGATGTCGCCCGAGCCGGCCACCGACAGCGCGGACAGCTGGGGCATGACGATGTCCAGCGTGACGCGACCGTGGCGACGCGTCAGTTCGTAGGCGTCTTCGCCGCGCTTCCAGCGCACTTCGAGGCGGTCCTTCTCGACCACGGTCTCGAGCAAGGGAAGCAAGGAGTCGTCGGCCGTCACACGGACCGAAATCTGCGCCCCCTGGCTGACCTGCACCGTGGCGCTGTTGCGCAGCGAGATTTCGCTGAAGGAAGGCAGGCTGCGGGTCTCGGTGCCGGCCTGGCTGGCCTGGGGCAGCGCCATCGAGCCGACGAGGACGGCGAACAAGGCGGTGGCAAAGGGGCGATGGCGGGTCATGCGGCACTCCTGGGGGTGGTCTTGGAATGGCGCGAATGTGCGGCAGCGCCGGCCCGGGCGCCAGACCGGCGCGACGCACTGCAAGGCCGGCCGACGGAATGCGGCGGAACCGGGCTCAGGTGCCGGATTTCGACGCCGGCTTGGCCGCTGCCGATTTTTCGGCTGGATCGGCCTTTTCGGTCCTTTCGGCCTTCTCGCCTTTTCCGGCCTTCCCCGACTTGCCGCCCCCCTCCTCCGCCGCGGCGTCTTCCTCGGCCTTGGTGCTCACGGGCTCGACCTGGGCCGGCACGGCTTCGATCTTGTTTTCGCGCATGTAGTCTTCCATCTCGCGCCAGCCGGCGAAGACCGCGGCGCGGTCGGCCCGCTTGTTCGACTCGAAGCATTGCTCGATGGAGCGTGCGGCGTGTCGACAGCCGGCGCCCACCGCCTTGCCGTCGGCTTCGCGCTTGGCCGCGACGGCCGTGGCCGACTCGAGACCGAGCTGATCGCAACCCACCAGCCACAGGCAGGTCATCAAGACCAGGGGCAGACGGGCACGGCGGAAAAGGGCCAAGGGGGACGGGGCAATCGACACGGGCGACCTGCAAGAGGCTGGGACACCCGGGATATCGACCGATCGGGGCTGCGGCTGTAGAGGCCCGACCCCGGCCAGGGCCGGAACAGCGGGGCGCTTCGGCCGCTGTTCAGGGCTTCAGGCCCGGGAACCTCTGCCGCCAGTCGCGGGCGGCGATGCGCTTGCCGCCGGGAAGCTGCAGCTCCAGCCATTCCAGCGCGCCCGTGCCGCAGGCCGTCACCAGCCGGCCGTC
Source organism: Burkholderiales bacterium (assembly GCA_031411875.1). Taxonomy (GTDB): domain Bacteria; phylum Pseudomonadota; class Gammaproteobacteria; order Burkholderiales; family Burkholderiaceae_C; genus Rubrivivax. The sequence continues at coordinate 50,170 of JANOBX010000081.1, forward strand.
GCCGGTGTCCAGCCAATGCCCCGGGCTCACGCCGGCGTTGTTCGCGACGACGCGGCCGCGCCACAGCTTGACGGTCTGCCCGGCCAGCATGGCCGTGGCGCCTGGAAAGGGGTCGAAGGCGCGCAGGCGCCGCTCGATCAGGCCGGCGTCGGCATGCCAATCGATGGCCGCCTCGGCCTTGTCGATCTTGTGCGCATAGCTCACGCCGGCTTCGGGCTGCGCCTGAGGCTGCAGCTGGCCGGCCTGCGCCGCCTGCAGGCCTTGCAGCACCAGGCGCGCACCCATGGCCGCGAGCCGGTCGTGCAGGTGGGTGGTGGTGTCATCGGGGCCGATGGGCGTGGCTTCGGTGAACAGCATGGCACCGGTGTCGAGGCCGGCGTCCATCTGCATGAGCGTGATGCCGGTCTGCGTGTCACCGGCTTCGATGGCGCGCTGGATGGGCGCGGCCCCGCGCCAGCGCGGCAGGAGCGAGCCGTGGATGTTCAGGCAACCCAGGCGCGGCAAGGCCAGCACCCAGGCCGGCAGGATCAAGCCGTAAGCCGCCACCACCATCACGTCGGGCGCGGAATGCTGCAGGGCCTGCTGCGCCGCCTGGGCATCGGCTGCGAAGCGGCCGTCCAGCTTCAGGCCCTGCGGCTGCGCCAGGGTCAGCCCGCGCTCGAGTGCCAGCTGCTTCACCGCCGAAGGCTGCAGCTTGAGCCCGCGACCGGCCGGCCGGTCGGGCTGGGTCAGCACCAGGGGCACGGTCCAGCCGGCGTCGACGATGGCCTGCAGCGCCACCCGTGCGAATTCCGGGGTGCCGGCGTAGGCCACCCGCAGGCGGCAGGCAGGCCGCTGTTCAGCCGCGCTGTTCGTCACGGATCTTCTTGAGCATCTTGGTGCGGATGCGGTCGCGCTTGAGGTTGCTGAGGTATTCGACGAACACCTTGCCCAGCAGATGGTCCATCTCGTGCTGCACGCACACCGAGGTGAGGCCCTCGGCCTGCATCTCGAAGGGCTGGCCATCGCGCCCCAACGCCCGCACCGTGACTCGGGCATGGCGCTCGACCTTGTCGTAGATGGTGGGCACGGAGAGGCAGCCTTCCTCGCCCAGCACGATCTCGGCGCTGCGTTCCGTGATCTCGGGGTTGATCAGCACCAGAGGCTGGTTATGCTGTTCCGAGGTGTCCATGACGATGACACGTTCGTGCACGTCCACCTGCGTGGCCGCCAGGCCGACGCCTTCGCTGGCATACATCGTCTCGATCATGTCGTCGACGAGCTGGCGGACACGGTCGTCGACCGCCGTGACCGGGCGGGCCACGGTGTGCAGGCGGGGGTCGGGATAGCGCAGGATGGTCAGTTGGGCCATGGGTCAGCGGTGCGAACAGTGCAAATGGGCGCCGGCCATCGGACGCCGGCAATCCGCGCAGCCGTGACAGCGTGCACAAGCCGTGGCTTGCGCGGGCGTTCACGGGTCGGGCGCCGGGCCTATGCGGGCAGATTTGCGGGCAGAATGGAACGAGGTAGGTGAGGCGCACGCCGCGCTTTCCAAGGCCGGCGTGCTGTACCCGGATTTTGACATCGCCTCACCACCTGCGCGAACACGGCGCCCACAGTGGCCACGGCCCGATGCGGAGACCAGACATCGACATGCTTCCCACCCCCCGAACCACCCGCCGCGCGCCGGCCCTGCTGGGCGGCCTGACCGGCGCCCTGCTGCTGGCCCTGAGTGCCACGGCCGCACTGGCCCAGCCCAACTTCCCCATCACCCCGGGCCAGCGCGCCACGGCGCAGCAGGTGGCCCAGGCTGGGGTCGCCCTGGCCGACCTGGCCCCCAATGCACCCGACTCGCACACCGTGCAGCGCGGCGACACGCTCTGGGGCATTTCCGGCCTGTTCCTCAAGCAGCCCTGGCGCTGGCCCGAACTCTGGGGCATGAACCTGGAACAGATCCGCAACCCGCACCTCATCTTCCCGGGCCAGGTGCTGGTGCTCGACAAATCCGACGGCCGCGCCCGCCTGCGCGTCGCCCAGCCGGGCGATGGCCAGGCCGGCGGCACCGTGAAGCTGTCGCCGCGGGTGCGTTCCGAGGTGCTGGAAAACGGCGCCATCGCGTCCATTCCTCTCAACCTGATCGGCCCGTTCCTGAGTGAGGCCGTCGTCTTCAACAGCAACGAGCTGGCCACCGCCCCGCGCATCGTGGCCACGCAGGAAGGCCGCGTGATGGTCTCGCGTGGCGAGACCGCCTACGTGCGCGGCGACCTCGGCGGGGCCCGCGACTTCCGCCTGTTCCGTGAACTCAAGCCCCTGGTCGACCCGATCTCGCGCGAGGTGCTGGGCTACGAAGGGCGTTACGTCGGCACCGCCGAATACACCCGCGCCGGTGTCGAAGGCGGGGGCGAATCCGCCACCGTGGTGCCGGCCACGTTCAGCATCACCAGCACCCGGCTGGAAGCGGTGGTCGGCGACCGCCTCTCCCCGGTGCCGCAGCAGGAAGTGGCGGCCTACATGCCGCGGCCACCGGCCAACCCGGTCGACGGCCGCATCATCTCGATCTACGGCGACGGCCTGCGGGCGGGGCAGAACCAGGTCGTGTCGATCAACCGCGGCCAGCGCGACGGCATCGAGCGCGGCCACGTGCTGGCGCTCTGGCGCGCCGGCAAAGTGGTCGCAGACACCACCCAGGGCGCAGTGCGCACGCCCATGCAGCTGCCCGACGAGCGCCACGGCCTGCTGTTCGTGTTCCGCGTCTTCGACCGTGTGTCCTATGCGCTGATCCTGAACGTCGCCGACCCCGTGGTCCCGGGCGACCGCTTCACCCAGCCCTGAAGACGGCGCCAGCGCCGCAGCGCGTGCTCAGCGACGACGACTTCCGCGCCTGGTTCAGGCTGCTGGAAACGCCCGGGCTGGGCCGCGGCGGCGCCAGGACCTTGCTGGCCGCCTGCGGCTCGCCGGGGGCGGTGTTCGAAGCCCGCCCCGAGACCCTGCGCCACATCGTCGGCGCCGAGTTGTCCACGGCACTCGGCCAGGTGCCGCCCCAGTTCCATGAACGCCTGGCCGCAGCCCTGGCCTGGCGCCAGGGCGCGGCCGACCGTCATGTGCTGGTGCTGGGCGACCCACTCTACCCGCCGCTGCTGCTGGCCACCGCCGACCCCCCGCTGCTGCTCTACGTGCAGGGCGACCCGGGCTGGCTGTCGAAGCCGACCGTGGCCATCGTGGGCAGTCGCCGGGCCAGCGCGCAGGGCCTGGACACGGCACGTGCCTTCGGCAAGGCCTTGGGTGAACAGGGCTGGGTGGTGGCGTCCGGCTTGGCCGAAGGCATCGACGGCGCTGCGCACGAAGGCGCGCTGATGGCGGCGGGTGCCGGCACCGTGGCGGTGGTGGGCACCGGGCTCGACCGCGTCTACCCGCCGGCCCACCGCGACCTGGCGCGCCGCATCGCCGCGCGCGGTGCCCTGGTCAGCGAATTTGCGCCCGGTGTGCCGGCGCTGCCCGAGCACTTTCCGCTGCGCAACCGCATCATTGCCGGGCTCGCCCAGGGCACGCTGGTGGTCGAGGCGGCGCTGCGCTCGGGTTCGCTGATCACGGCGCGCATGGCCCTCGAGGCGGGCCGCGAGGTGTTCGCCGTGCCGGGCTCGATCCACTCGCCGCATGCCAAGGGTTGCCACGCGCTCATCAAGCAAGGTGCCAAGCTGGTGGAATCGGCCGCCGACGTCACCGAGGAACTGCGCGGGCCCAGCCGTCAGCCGGCCCTGCCCGGCCTGGCGGCCAGCGAAAGCCCGACCGAAAACACGGCCGATGCCGGCGACCCGCTGCTCGCCGCCCTGGGCTACGACCCCACCACCCTGGACGCCCTGCAGGCGCGCACCGGCTGGCCCACGTCCGCGCTGAACGCCAGGCTGCTGGAACTGGAACTGCTTGGGGAAGTCGCACGCCTGCCGGGCGGTCTTTTCCAACGCCGGGCAGCCGGTTGAGTCGCCGGTCGCGCCGACACCCTGGGGTATAGTGAATCCATGTTTGATGTCCTCGTTTACCTCTACGAGAACTACTGGCGCCCCGACGCCTGCCCCGAGCCTCAACAGCTGCGGCGCAAACTCTCGGCTGTGGGTTTCGAGACCGACGAGATCCAGGACGCCCTGCGCTGGCTCGACGGCCTGGCGAGCTCGGCCGAAGGCGTCACCGGCGCCCAGGGCCCGGCCAGCCTGCGCATCTACACCGACGGCGAGCGTGAAGTGCTGGGCGACGACTCCATCGGCTTCATCAGCTTCCTCGAATCCGCGGCCGTGCTGCCGCCGCCGATGCGCGAGATGGTGGTCGACCGTGCCATGGCCGTGGGCGGCGGGCCCATCGACCTGGACGACCTGAAGGTCATCGTGCTGATGGTGTTCTGGAGCCTGGGCGAAGAGCCCGACGCGCTCATCCTCGACGAACTCTTCGTCGACCCGGAAGACCGCCTCATCCACTGACTGCGCCTCGCGGCGCCGGCGCCCGCGGCCCGGCTCAGTTCAACAACCGCGACGCGTCGACATCCAGCTTCGCCAGCGCACTGCGCGTGGCGCGCACCGTCAGCGCCTCGTCCTGCGCCGGCAGCAGGTGCCCGGCCTGCAGGTAGGCTGCCAGCCGATGCTGCTGGAACAGCACGCAGCGGCCTTGCGGCGTCACGAACAGGCTGAGCTGCTTGCGCATGCCGTGCCAGGCCAGCTGCACGGCTTCGCTGTG
>JANOBX010000082.1:0-4676 GCA_031411875.1 Burkholderiales bacterium
GGACTTCGGCGTGGTGCTGAAGCAGGCGCAGGCCCTGGGCTACGCCGAAGCCGACCCCACCTTCGACATCGAGGGCGTCGACGCGGCGCACAAGGCCACCATCATGAGCGCCATCGCGTTCGGGGTGCCTGTGCAGTTCGAAAAGGCCTATGTCGAAGGCATCACGGCGCTGCAGGCCGTCGACATCCGCTATGCCGAGCAGCTGGGCTATCGCATCAAGCTGCTGGGCATCACGCGCCGCAGGGAACATGGCATCGAGCTGCGCGTGCACCCGACGCTGATTCCGTCCACCCGCCTGATCGCCAACGTGGAAGGCGCCATGAACGCTGTCGTGGTGCAGGGCGACGCGGTGGGCAGCACGCTGTACTACGGCAAGGGTGCCGGCAGCGAACCCACGGCCAGCGCCGTGATCGCCGACCTGGTGGACATCACCCGGCTGCACACCGCCGACCCCGACCACCGTGTGCCGCACCTGGCCTTCCAGCCCGGTTCGCTGCAGGACACGCCGATCCTGTCCATCGACGAGGTCGTCACCGCCTTCTACCTGCGCCTGGTCGTGGCCGACAAGGCCGGCGTGCTGGCACGCATCACCGGCATCCTCGCCGACAACGACATCAGCATCGACGCGGTGCTGCAGCGTGAAAGCGCCGACGGTGAGAAGCAGACCGACCTGATCATCCTGACGCACGACACCGTCGAAGGCCGGATGAAGGCTGCGCTGGCGCAGATGCAGGCCCTGCCCACGGTGCTGGCGCCGATCGTGCGCATCCGGAAAGAAGAGCTCAAGTGAAGTACCTCAGCACCCGCGGCGAGCCCTCGCAGGGCCACTCGTCGCGCGGCTTCTGCGACATCCTGCTCGAGGGCCTGGCGCCCGACGGCGGCCTGTACCTACCCACGCACTACCCGCAGATCAGCCCCACGACGCTGCAGCAGTGGCGCGGGCTGGGCTATGCCGACCTGGCCTTCGAGATCCTGTCGCTCTACATCGACGACATCCCTGCGGCCGACCTGCAGCGCCTGTGTCGCAACACCTACACGGCGGAGGTCTTCGGCTCAGAGGCCATCACGCCGCTGAAGCCGCTGGAATCGGGTCTGTTCCTGCAGGCCTTGTCGAACGGCCCGACCCTGGCCTTCAAGGACATGGCCATGCAGCTGCTGGGCCAGCTGTTCGAATACGAGCTGGCGCGCCGCGGCGAGGAACTCAACATCCTGGGCGCCACCAGCGGCGACACCGGCAGCGCCGCCGAATACGCGATGCGCGGCAAGCGTGGCATCCGCGTCTTCATGCTCAGCCCGCGCGGCCGGATGAGCGCTTTCCAGCAGGCGCAGATGTTCAGCCTGCAGGACGCCAACATCCACAACATCGCGATCGACGGTGTGTTCGACGACTGCCAGGACATCGTCAAGGCGGTCAGCAACGACCTCGACTTCAAGCGCGCGCGCCGGATCGGCACCGTCAACTCGATCAACTGGGCGCGCATGCTGGCGCAGGTGGTCTACTACTTCGCGGGCTACTTCCAGGCGACGAGCGCAGGCCACGAGAAGGTGTCCTTTGCCGTGCCCAGCGGCAACTTCGGCAACATCTGCGCCGGCCATGTGGCGCGGCAGATGGGCCTGCCCATCGACAAGCTGGTGCTGGCCACGAACGAGAACAACGTGCTCGACGAGTTCTTCCGCACCGGCGCCTACCGTCCGCGCGGCACCGCCGAAACACTGGAAACCTCGAGTCCGTCGATGGACATCAGCAAGGCCAGCAACTTCGAACGCTTCGTCTTCGACCTGCTCGGCCACGACGCCCGCGCCGCAGCGCGCACGGCCGAACTGTTCGGCCCGGCCCTGGTGCGTGATGGCGGCTTCCAGGTCACCGACGTCGAATTCGCGCAGATCGCCAGCTTCGGCTTTGTCAGCGGCACCAGCACCCATGCCGACCGGCTGGCCACCATCCGCAGCACCTGGGAGCGGCAGCGCGTGCTGGTCGATACCCACACCGCCGATGGGCTGAAGGTGGCGCGCCAACACTTGCAGCCGGGCGTGCCGATGCTGGTGCTCGAAACCGCGCTGCCACCGAAATTCGCCGACACGATCGAAGAAGCCATCGGCATGCGCCCGCCACCGCCCGCGGCGCTGGCCGGTCTGGAAGACCTGCCTCGCCGGTTCACCGTGATGCCCCCCAGCGTCGCGCAGATCAAGCAGTACATCGAACACCACACCTCGTGACAAAGCGACGCGCAGCGTGAAGGACACCCGCCCCCTGCTGAGCCTGGACGAAGCGCTGGCCCGCCTGGTGGCGGGCAGCACGCCGCACGCCATCGCGCAGACCGACACCGTTCCCAGCTTCGACGCGCTGGGCCGGGTGCTGGCGGCCGACGTGCTGTCGGCGCTGGACGTGCCGCCCGAGGACAACACCTCGATGGACGGTTATGTGCTGCATGCCGACGACGTGCCTGCGCCCGGCACCGTGCTGCCGGTGTCGCAGCGCATCCCCGCCGGTGTTCCCGGCAAGCCGCTGGCGCGCGGCACCGCGGCGCGCATCTTCACCGGCGGCCAGGTGCCGGCCGGTGCCGACGCCGTGGTGATGCAGGAGCAATGCGAGGCCCTGCCGGCGGCCGACGGCCAGGGGCTGGGGCAGGTGCGCGTGAACAGCGTTCCTGCGCACGGCCAGTGGATTCGCCGGCGCGGCGAAGACGTGCGCTTCGGCGCGGCCGTGCTGCACAAGGGCACGCGCCTCACGCCGCAGGCTCTGGGGCTGGCGGCTTCGGTGGGTGCGGCGATGCTGCCGGTGGTGCGCCGCCCGCGCGTGGCGCTCTTCAGCACCGGCGACGAACTCATGATGCCGGGCGAACCGCTGCGCCCGGGCGCCATCTACAACAGCAACCGCTTCACCCTGCGCGGCCTGCTGCAGGCGGCCGGCTGCGAGGTCAAGGACCTGGGCATCGTGCCCGACCGGCTGGACGCCACCCGCAGCACCCTGCGCGAAGCCGCCGCGCACAACGACCTGATCGTCACCTGCGGCGGTGTCTCCGCCGGCGAGGAAGACCACCTCAAGCCGGCCGCACAGGCCGAAGGTTCGCTGGAACACTGGCAGGTCGCCATCAAGCCCGGCAAGCCCCTGGCGTTCGGACAGATCAGCCGCTCCGACGGCAGCGCCGCGCTGCTGCTGGGCCTGCCCGGCAACCCGGTGTCGGCCTTCGTCACCTACCTGCTCTGTGTCACCACCGTGTTGCGTGCCTTGCAGGGTGCGGCCACGGCCTTGCCGCCCAGCCTGCCGCTGCGCGCCGCCTTCGACTGGCCCAAGCCCGACCGTCGGCGCGAATTCCTTCGCGTGCGCCTGAATGCCGAAGGCGAGCTCGAGCTGTTCCCGAACCAGAGCTCAGGTGTGCTCACCAGTGCTGTCTGGGCCGACGGACTGCTCGACAACCCGCCCGGCCAGACCATCGCCCACGGCGACGTGGTGCGCTTCTTGCCTCTGGCAGATCTGATTACCCGATGAGCCCGGTTGCCACCATCACCGTCCAGGTGCGCTTCTTCGCCGCCCTTCGCGAAGCGCTGGGCGCGCAGCAGACCGTGCAGCTGCCCCTGGGCAGCACCCTGGGCGACCTGCGCAACCTGTTGCTCGACCAGAGCAGCCGCCACGCCGAACTGCTGGCCCGCGGCCGGGCCGTCCGCTGCGCCTTGAACCAGGTCATGGCCGACGAGGGCAGCGTGTTGCCTGCCGGGGCCGAGGTGGCGTTCTTCCCGCCGGTCACCGGTGGCTGAGGCGGTGTCGAACCGGGTCAGCATCCAGAACGAAGACTTCGACCTGTCGGCCGAAGTGGCGGCGCTGCGTTCCGGCGATGGCGGTGTCGGCGCCGTGGCCAGCTTCGTCGGAACCGTGCGCGACAAGAGCGACGGCAGCGCCGTCAGCGCGATGGAGCTGGAGCACTACCCCGGCATGACCGAACGCGCCATCGAAGCCATGATCGACACCGCCCTGCAGCGTTTCGACATCCGCGCCGTGCGCGTGGTGCACCGCGTCGGCGCGCTGGCGCTGGGCGAGCAGATCGTGCTGGTGGCCGTGAGTTCTGCGCACCGAGGCCAGGCCTTCCAGGCCTGCGAATTCCTGATGGACTACCTGAAGACCCAGGCCCCGTTCTGGAAGAAGGAAACCACGCCCGAGGGCAGCCGCTGGGTCGACGCGCGCGAAACCGACGACGCCGCCTTGCGCCGCTGGGGCATCGATGCCCGCAACGCCGGGCTGTCGGCATGAGCGCGCCCGACGTGAAGCCGCCGGTGCTCGAAGCCGCTACGACCGCCGAAGCCCTGGTCAGCCCGCTGCGCCTGCGCGAGGCGCTGGGACGCTTCGCCACCGGCGTGACCATCATCACCTGCCTCGACCCCGAACTCGGCCGCGTCGGGCTGACGGCCAGTTCCTTCAACGCCTTGTCGCTGAGCCCGCCACTGGTGCTGTGGAGCCTGCGCCAGGAAAGTGCGCAGATGCTGGCGTTCGGCCGCGCCGAGCACTTTGTCGTCAACGTGCTGGCCGAAGATCAGCTCGCCCTGTCACGGCGCTTCGCATCCCGCCGCGACGACAAGTTCGACGAGGGCGAGTGGCTGCCGGGCGAGGGCGGGGCACCGGTGCTGACGGGCTGTGCCGCCGTGTTCGAGTGCGAAACCTTCAGTCGCCAGGACGCCGGCGA
>JANOBX010000083.1:0-3812 GCA_031411875.1 Burkholderiales bacterium
GCCGCGACGGTTGGTGGCTACACCGTTGGCTGATCGAGCAAGGCATCGACAACATCGTGGTCGACGCTGCGAGCATCGAGGTCAATCGGCGGGCCCGGCGGGCCAAGATCTCGTCTTTGCGCTGCACCTTCATGCCTTCTGGGCCTGCGTGCTGCTGCTTCTGCTGGCGGATTGGCTGCCGCTGACGCTGTTGGCCATTGGCATCATGGTGGTCTACACGCTGCTGGCAGAGCGGCGGGTCTACGGTGGTCGCTGGTGGGCGCGCCTGGCTCGGGGCATGCTTTTGTCGCTGTACTACTGGGGGCTGCTGGCGGTGGCTGTGCCCGTGGCGATACTGGTGAGCGTCGCGTTGTGAGTCAGGCGGAGACGGCGTCGCTCCTGTGCACCCTGCGTGCCTGAACTGCGGTGAGCCCCTGCTGCCCACGGCCAGCGGCCAGCGGCCAGCGGCGCAGCGCTGCGCCACTGCCCGGTGTGTGGTCAGGAAACCCGGGTCCGACCGCCGACGCTGGGTGAATTCCTGCAGCAGTTCGGCGGTGCCTACTTCGCCACGGAAGGCGCGCTGTGGCGATCAGCGCTGCCGCCAGGCCGTTCGATTGAGAAGTCGACCAAGGCCTGATGTCCAGAATCAGCGGCTGCGGGAATTGCGCGATGCCCAGCCCGCTGATACCGGCGTGCCGAACCCGTCGATCACCATTGCAGGTCAGGCGGCCCCTGCCCACCTTAGATGATCGCTGCAAGGCACGCCTGCCGTCGCTGCGTGCTTGCACAATGAACTGCGTGGGCTGCACCTGCCTGCCCATGAGGCCGCAGTCGCTGCCAGCGAATGACAGCAGTTTCTCTTACGCTCCTAGCATCAGCCTTAGTCAACCGACCCGATACCTAGTCGTAAGCCCGCAGAGCCGTTTCTCTTCGGAACCCAACATGCATCCTTGGCACTTGTTCTTCATCTCAACGACGTGCGTGCTGTCCGCGTTTGACGCCGCCGCTTCGCCATCCCTGGTCGATACCGAGTCATTCGTTGCGCGTGTCGCTGCCGACCTCCCCGAAACAATCGTCACGCAACACAGCCAGCCGCGCAGCTTGTCTGCGTACATGGCCGCTGCAGGCGTCCCGGCCGTGAGCGTCGCGGTGTACCGAGATGGCCGCTTGGCTTGGGCGCGGGCCTGGGGCACGCGGGACTCGACGCTGGGGGGTGCCGTGGACACAGCGACTTTGTTCCAGGCAGCCTCCATCTCCAAACCTGTCGCGGCCCTGGGTGCGATGGTGATGTCTCAGTCCAACACGCTGCCCCTGGACAAGGACATCGCCGACGCCGTACCCGGCTGGCGTGCGTCGGTGCCCATCACCGCGCGGAAGCTGCTCAGCCATACAGCCGGGATGTCGGTGTCGGGCTTTCCTGGATATTCAGCCGGGCAGCCAATACCCAATGTGAGCCAAGTGCTGGCGGGTGAGCGGCCTGCAAACACGCTGCCCATTACCGTCCAGCATCCAGTGGGGCAGGGCTCCCGCTATTCCGGGGGCGGCTATGTGCTGCTGCAGGCCTGGATGGCCGAGATCAGTGGGCAGCCTTTCGCTGATTGGATGAAGTCGTCGGTGCTGGCACCGATGGAGATGGACCGCAGCAGCTTTGCGTATCCGAAGGCGAACGACGCCACGTTGAACATCGCCAGCGCCCACCGCCGGGGCCAGCCGGTGCCGGGCCGCTGGCACACCTATCCCGAGTTGGCCGCTGCTGGGCTCTGGGCAACACCGACAGACCTGGGCAAGGTGGCAGCCGAGCTTCAAAACAGCTTGGCAGGGAGGCCCACGCGACTTCCGGTGCAAGGCTTGGCACGTCAGATGTTGGCCTCGCAGGCGGAAGGTCGAGGTCTGGGGTGGGTGCTGGAAACGCTTGAAGGCGAGCCGGTTTTCGGTCACCTGGGCCTGAACGAAGGTTTCGAGGCGCTGCTGGCTGCAAGCGCCAATGCGCAGGGCCCGCAACACGCGGTCGTCGTGATGACCAACGGCCAAGGGGGGACTGCGTTGGCGCAGTCCCTGTTGCGGGCAGTTGCGCGCGAGTTGGGTTGGGCCGCCTATGCGCCCCGCAAAGTGCAGGCCCATGACGTCACGGTCGAACAACTCCAGTCCCTGGAAGGGGCTTACCAGGGCAGCGGCCGGACCGTCGCGATCGAGATCGTGGATGGCGTTGCGCACCTGCGTGATGGTGGATGGCAGAGGGCGCCCCTCGTACCCTTATCCACCGCAAGGTTCGCAGTTGCCAACCGTCGTATGGACGTGGTGATCAGCGCGCCTAAAGGCGGTGAGCCGCGCGAGCTTGTCATCGAGCGCGAAGGGTCCGCGCTGCGCCTCCAAGCGGCAGTTGTAGCCCTGCCCGATGGAGAAGGAGCGGCCCCTCTCCTTCGTGGAAACATGAACAGCGGCGGCGCACCACAGGCTTTCAGCCTGGAAGGGCCGCAGCGTTGGGCGTTGACTGTGCCGCTGACCGCGGGCGTGGCCGAGTTCAGGATCGCGTCCGCCGAGCGAGAGCGCGTCAACCTCGGTGCTCGTTTCGATCGTGCGGCGCTGACAGTCGGTCGCGCGACCGAACTGGTGCCTCTGGGCGACAGCGTGCGGCTGACGGTTACGGAAGCTGGCCGCTACAAGTTCACTCTGACGACCTCTGCTCAGCAGCGACCCCAGCTGGAAGTGCAGCGTCTGCCGGATTGAGAGCCAGCGAGGTGATGTCTGGCTCCAGTCGTGACCCATATCGTGGACCTGAGGCGGTGTTGGTAGACAGTTCATTCCGGTTGGCGTCAACACCCATGGGTGCCTGCGTCTGAGGGCCTCGTTCTGGCGATCGGTTTGTGATTACTTTGTTGCAGCGTCGACCTGACGAGCAGCCAATAAACTGCCCACCACCACCGTCTGTTGATGGCCGGCAACAGCCACTCCACCTTCTTGACCGATCAGAGATTGTCGTCGTCAAGAGCGGGCAAGGCCGGGGCCGGTGGGCTGGGTGGTCGCCCCGCTGCAGCGCACCCTCACTGCCGCTCTTGGACTGGCCAATCGAGTCTGAATGATGACGTTGCCGGTGACTCAGGTCACCGGCTTAGTGGCACAGCGCCGTGGCGAGCAGGTCGTGCGTGAAGCCGCGACCCTGCCAGACCTCGACGAACTCGAAGCTCTCTGACGGCGTGAATGCGATAACGACCATGCCTAGCGTCGGCGCGATGAGGTTACGCACCTGCACGCCGCTGACAGCGCCACGGCGCTCCACCAGCGGCACGGGCGCGCTGCAGCCCTTGATTGAGGCCTCGAAAGCCCACGCTCCCAGGGCCACGTAGCCCAAACGGGGATCACCAGTCCACATCGCGCGGCTGTTCTCCGGCGACAGCCAGCGCTGGGCGAGGAGCGTGCGGTCGAAGGCCAGCAATTCCATCGCTGTGCCGGACATTGCGCCTGCCGCACCGTAGGCCGCGACCTCGGGTGGCGCCGTAGCGAGTGCAATGCCTTGGGCACCGAGTTCGGCGGTGAGCTCGTCATGCAGCAACTTCGCGTACGGCTGGCCGCTGACATGCTCCAGCAGACGGGCCAGCACGATGGTGTCGCAGTTGCGGTACTCGAACCGCTGACCCGGCGGCTGGATCGCCGCGGCCAGGCAGGCGGGCAATGGGTCAGCGGGCAGGGCTGCCACCTCGGGGTTGGGCAGGCCGCTGGTGTGCATCAACAAATGCCGGACCGTGACGGCTGGATGCACTGCTGCAGCCGGCAGGTGCCGAGCCACTGGATCGTCAAGGCCCACGCGGCCGGCCTGTACTTGCCGCATCGTCAGC
>JANOBX010000084.1:0-5539 GCA_031411875.1 Burkholderiales bacterium
CCAACGCCGCGCCGCGCGGCGACCGCACCGAGCGTGGCGACCGCCCGCCGCGCACCGAGCGCAATGGCGAGGGCCGCCGCGGTCCGCGCCAGGACCGGCCGGCTGCGACGGTGCCCTTGGCCGAAGGTGCCGTTGCGCCAGAAGCCGCCGTGCAAGCCTTCACCGACACCCTCCCCGGTGGCGAAAGCCTGCGCCCGGCAGCGGCCGACGGCGAAGCCGGTGGCGAACGCGAGGGCGGCCGTCGCCGTCGCCGCCGCGGTGGCCGTGACCGGACCGAAGGGGGGGCCGACAGCGCCAGCGAAGCCCCAGGCAACGACCACGGCAGCGAAGCCGCCACGGGCGAACGCAGCGAATCGGCCGAAGCCGGCGAGAGCGCACCGCGCGAGGCCGGCGACAGCCTGCCGGGCGAACGCGACGCTGGCGAACGCGAAGGCGGACGTCGCCGTGGCCGCGGTGGCCGTGGCCGTCGCGATGGCGCGGAGACCGCGGCAGACATGCCGAACGGCGTAGCCGCTGCCGCATCGGTACCCACCGACACCACGCAGGGCGACACCGCGCCCTCGGCGCTTGCCCTGGCCATGACGGCCCCGGGCCGGGCCGACGACGCCCAGCCCTTGACCGACGACAGCCCTGCCCAGGCCGAGGAAGCGATGGTCGTTGCCACGCCGCCTGCGGCTGTTGCAGCAGCCCGCCCGGCTGAACCCGCAGCACCCCTGGCGGCCACGCCGCGGGCGAAGGTGCCCGCGCCCGTCGAGCCCTACATCCTGCCCATCGGTCGCCTGCAGGGCGTGGCCACCGATGCCGGTCTGGAATGGGTCAACTCCGACGCGGAGAAGATCGCCGCCGTGCAGGCGGCGATGGCGGCCGAGCCCAAGCCGATCCACGTTCCCCGGTCGATCCGTCCGCCGGTGGTGGTCGACGAAGGCCCGCTGGTGCTGGTGGAGACACGCAAGGACCTGTCGCAGATGAAGCTGCCCTTCGAGCAGAGCGCGCACTGACGGCTGCACGCGCGGCCCCAAGGCAAAAGGTCCCGCCATGGCGGGACCTCTTTTTTGCGCGACAGACGGTGCGCTTCGCGTTCGGCGCCCTGCCTTCAGAGCAGCAGCATGTGGTCGTGGCCCCCGGCGTCGCCCGTCAGCACGCGGCCGGTGCCGGCACGCAGGTCGGCCTGCAGCTCGATGAAGGCCTGGCCTTGCTGCCAACGCATCAGCAACCGGTCGTCGCCGGCGTCGGGCGTGGTGAACTGCCCGCTGAAAGCCGGGTGCGCGTTGCGCAGGCGGATCAGTTCCAGCAGCCGGGCCACCACAGGCCGCGTCACGGCCTCTTCGATCTCGCTCGGCGTGTAGTGATGGCGATTGATGTCACGCCCGACACCCGAGCGCTGCAGCAGCGCCATGTCGTTCTCGCCCGCCAGCAGGCCCACGTAGTAGACCTGGGGCACGCCGGGCATGAAGAACTGTATGGCGCGGGCCAGCAGGTAGGCGCTGTCGTTGCGGCCCAGTGCGTCGTAGAAGCTGCAGTTCACCTGGTACAGGTCGAGGTTGCTGGCCGCAGCACCCGTGGCCTGGCGGCTGCTGCCGCCGCTGTTGGCGTGGATGCGTTCGACCAGGGCGTCCAGCTCGGCCGGGGGCACCAGGCCGGGCCGGCCTTCGCGGTCGGAGGCATCGGCGCCGATGTCGATGATGCCGATGCCGTCGTGGGTGTCCAGCACCGTCAGCGCGTTGTTCGGCCTGATCTCGAGCCAGCGCTTGAGCGGCGCGCTGGTGTGGAAGAACAGCGCGTGCAGCACCAGGGGCGGCAGCGCGAAGTCGTAGACCCAGTCGACCTGGCGCGCGATCTCGATCTGGCGCTGGTGGTAGGCATGGATCTCGACCAGCACCTCGATGCCGAGAGCCCGCGCCTGGGCCGCGAAACCCGCGATGAAGTCGAAGGTCTCGGGCAGCATGAAGCAGGCCGTGCCGGGCTTCTTGATGGCGTAGCCCACGGCGTCCAGCCGCACCATGCGGATGCCGTTGTCGGCGAAGGTCTGCAGGATGCCCTGCAGGTAGGCCGCGCCCTGCGGGTGCAGCACGTTGATGTCGAGCTGGCTGGGCGTGAACGTGGTCCACAGCAAGCGCTTCTGGCCGTTGGCCAACGGCACCAGGGTGCAGGGCATGCCCGGGCGCGGGCGGTACACGGCCAGCAGGTCGGCTTCCGTGGCGCCATTCGGGAACACGTCGTCCAGGCCCAGGAACAGCCCGGCATAGGGCGATGCATCGCCGCGCTGCGCGTAGTCCAGGAACTGCGGCGACTGGCTCGACATGTGATTGACGATGACGTCGCCCATCACGTCCAGGTGCTGCGTGAGCGCGCGCACGTCGGGCCAGGCGCCCAGCCGTGGGTCGACGAGGGCGTGGTCGATGGGGTCGAAGCCCGCGTCGGAGCCGTCGATGGGGTGGAAGAAAGGCAGCAGGTGCACACCGCCGAACAGGCCGGCCAGGGTGCCGCTGCCCGTCAGCAGCGCCTGCAGTTCCTTCAGCCCGCCGCCGCCCAGGCGGTCGACGTAGGTGATGAGCTGGACCTGGTTCTTCATGCCGGCGCCCGTGCGGTCTGGGGGGCGGGTGTGATCTTCACGAACAGCACCGCCACCGCGGCGCAGGCCAGCAGCGTGCCGGCCAGGCGGATGACGTTGTCGGGCTGGCCGCCGAGCAGGCGGTCGTAGTAGAGCGGCAGCGTCAGCATCTGGATCAGCATGGGAATCACGATGAACATGTTGAAGATGCCCATGTAGACCCCGGCGCGCTCTGGCGGGATGCTGCCGGCCAGCATCACGTACGGGTTGCCCATGATGCTGGCCCAGGCCAGGCCGATGCCCACCATGGGCAGGAACAGCCAGGCCTTGTCGGTAATGTTCGGAATGGCCCACATGCCGGCCGCCGCGGCCAGCAGGCAGAAGGCATGGACGCTCTTGGGTCCCAGCTTGCGGACGAAAGGCACCATCGCAAAGGCCGCGATGAAGGCCACGAAGTTGTAGAAGCCCCCGATCTGCCCGTTCAGCAGGCTGGCGTCGCGGAAGCCCGCCGACTTCGCGTCGCTGGTGTCGAACATCGTCTTGGCCAGGCTGGGCACGATGTAGATCCAGTAGCTCATCATCCCGTACCACTGGAAGAGCTTCATCCAGGCCAGCTGGCGCATGGTGGGCGGCATCACCTTGATGGCGCCCCAGATCTCGCGCAGCGTGGCACCGAAACCGGTGGGCTGGGCCCGGATGTGCGCCAGTTCGCCCGGCGTCAGCGGCAGTTCGGGTACCTTCCTGATGCTCCACCACACGGTCGTGAACGACAACGCCGCGCCGATCATGAAGGCCGCCAAGGTCACCTGCGGGATGTGGTTGTCGCCCACCGCGTCCTTGTTCATGCCCAGCCAGACCAGGATGTTGGGCGCGAGGTAGGCCATGGTCTGCGCCAGGCCCGTGAAGGCGCTTTGCGTCAGGAAGCCCAGCGAATGCTGGTCGCGGTTCAGGCGGTCGCTGACGTAGGCTCGGTAGGGCTCCATCGTCGTGTTGTTGGCCGCGTCCAGGATCCACAGCAGCCCGGCGGCAAACCACAGCGTGGGGCTGAAGGGCATCACCAGCAAGCCCAGGCTGCAGACGATGGCGCCGATCAGGAAGTACGGTGTTCGCCGACCCCAGCGGCTGGCGGTGCGGTCGCTCAGGGCGCCCACCAGCGGCTGCACCAGCAGGCCCGTCATCGGCCCGGCCAGCCACAGCAGCGGCAGGTCCTTGCCCTCGGCGCCCAGGTAGGCGTAGATCGGGCTCATGTTGGCCTGCTGCAGCCCGAAGCTGAACTGGATGCCGAAGAACCCGAAATTCATGTTCACGATCTGCCAGAACGACAGGCGCGGCTTGGCAGCGAACGTGGCGAAACTCATGGCGATCTCGGGCCTGCGGTGGGGGCGGTGTGTGGGGCCGGGCCGAAGCCCAGGGCGTCGCGCCAGTGGGCCACGGTGGCGTCGTCGGCAGGCAGGGCACCGCGCCACGTGCACACGGCCGCGGCCAGGCGGTTGGCTGCAGCCAGGGTCCGGTCCAGCGGCCAGCCATGGGCCTGGCCCGCCAGCACGGTGGCGGTGAAGGCGTCGCCGGCGCCGACGGTGTCGGCCACCTTCACCGACGGCAGGGCCGCGCCCCGGGCGTCGATGCGGCCCTGGGCATCGGCCGTGAACCAGCCCTCGGCACCGCAGGTGACGACCCAGCGCTGGACGGCAAATCGCTGCGACAAGGCCTGCAGCGCCTGCTCGTGTTCCGGCGTGGCCGGCTGCGGCACCTGCGAACCACCGCAGACGAACCAGGCGAGCAAGGCGTGCAGTTCCTCGTCGTTAACCTTCACCCAGTCGGCCAGCTGCAGCGCCTGTTCGGCCAGGCCGCGCAGGCCGGGCACTTCGCGCAGGTTCAGGTCCAGCACGCGCAGCGCCTTGCCGGGGGCCAGGCAGCGGGCGATGGCGGCGCGTGAGACGGCGTGGCGCAGCGCCAGGCTGCCGAAGCACAGCGCGGCCGGGGCCGCAGCCTGCAGCAGCGGCAGCGCCGCCTCGGCGTCGATGTGATCCCAGGCGCTGTTTTCTGCAATCTCAAAGCGGTGGCCCTGGGCTGGGGGCTGTGCGGGCAGCACCTGCACCAGGCCAGTGGGGCGCTGCACGTCGGTCTGGATGCCATGGGCCGCCAGACCGAAGCGCGCCAGCTCGGCATGCAGCACTCCAGCGGCCGCGTCGCCCTGCCCCAGGCGGCTGATGAACAGCGTGGGTACGCCGAAGGCCGACAGCCAGCGCGCCACGTTGAAGGGCGCCCCGCCCGGCACCTGGGTGCCGTCGGGGTAGGCGTCGACCAGGGCCTCGCCGAGCACGGCCACGCTGGCGGGTCGAGGCGCGAGCTGATCGGTCATGGTCGGCAACGCGAGGATGGCGAGCTCAGAAGTTGTACTTCAGGCTCAGCTTGGCCGTGCGCCCGTTGATGGAGCGCGCTGCACCGCGGCCGTCGTTGCTCTCGGTGTAGCCGATGGCGTTGAACAGGTTGTTCACCGACAGCGAGACCGTGGCGTCCTGCGTCACGTTGTAGCTGGCAAAGGCATTCACCGCGACGAAGGCCGGCAGCGTGATCGTCACCGGGCCGGTGGGACCGTCGTCCTTGGATTCCGTGGTGCCCACGATGCTGGCGCCCAGCAGCGCTTCGCCCAGCGTCACGCTGGGCGTGAGCTGGTAGACCAGCTTGGCCTGGCGCTTGGGCGCCTTGCCCACCAGCGCGGCGTTGCTGCTGCGCGTGACTTCGGCGTCGGTGTAGGTGGCGCCGGCCTGCATGCTGAAGATGCCGGCGCGGAAAGCCGCTTCGAGTTCGATGCCCTTGGCGTCGTACTGGTTGGTGGTGACACGCACCGGGTTGGTGGTGGGGTCGACGTTGATCTCGTCGGTCTTGGCCACGAAGACCGTGGCGAAGACGCTGGTGCCGCCGCTGCGCCACTTCACGCCGCCTTCGAGCTGCTTGACTTCGTTGATGGGAATGCGCGAGCTGCTG
>JANOBX010000085.1:0-2102 GCA_031411875.1 Burkholderiales bacterium
CCTCGGGCGGAGGACATGAGCGGAGGGGGCCACCCGGCTCGCCCAGCCCACGGGACCCAGTGGGTGCGCAAAGTGGCTAGCAAACCAACCGGCGACAAAGGGCCGCAAGCCAGCATGAACACGCCACTGCTCAAAGTCGACAAGCTCGTCAAGCACTTCCCCATCCAGGGCGGCCTGCTGGGCAAGGAAGTCGCACGTGTGCACGCCGTCGACGGCGTCAGCTTCGAGCTGCAGGCCGGCGAGACGCTGGGCGTGGTGGGGGAAAGCGGCTGCGGGAAAAGCACCACCGGCCGCTGCATCCTGCGCCTGATCGAACCCACCTCGGGTGAAGTGTGGTTCCAGGGCCAGAACGTCACGCAGGCCAGCAAGACCGAGCTGCGTGCGCTGGCGCGCGACATGCAGATCATTTTTCAGGACCCGTATGCCAGCCTGAATCCGCGCATGACGGTGGGCGCCATCATCGGCGAGGCGCTGACCATCCACAAGCTGACCAAGACCCCGGCCGAGTACACCGGGCGCATCGTGCAGCTGCTCGAGACCGTGGGCCTGAACGCCGACCACATGCGCCGCTTCCCGCATGAATTCAGCGGCGGCCAGCGCCAGCGCATCGGCATCGCGCGCGCCCTGGCGGTCAGCCCCAAGCTGGTGGTGTGCGACGAAGCGGTGAGTGCGCTCGACGTGTCGATCCAGGCGCAGGTGATCAACCTGCTCGAAGACCTGCAGGGCCAGTTCGGCCTGACCTACATCTTCATCGCCCACGACCTGAGCGTGGTCGAACACATCAGCGACCGCGTGGCCGTGATGTACCTGGGCCGCATCGTCGAGATCGCCCCGGCGCAGGCGCTCTACACGAACCCGCTGCATCCATACACCGAAGCGTTGCTGTCGGCCGTGCCGATTCCCGACCCCAGCATCAAGCGCCAGCGCATCGCCCTGCAGGGCGACGTGCCCAGCCCCATCAGGCCGCCTTCGGGCTGCCACTTCCACACCCGCTGCCCGATCGCGCAGCAGCCGCTGTGCAGCCAGGAATCGCCACCGCTGAAGGACACCGGCCAGGGCCACTGCGTGGCCTGCCATCTGCGCGGCTGACAGGTCGGCGCTTTCCTGGGCGACACCCCATTAGCATCCGGGCTTCGACCACAACCCTTGCATGAAAGCTTGCCGATGACGACGCCTCGCTTCACCTTGGCCGGCTCGCCGCGCTGCCTGGCCGCGGCGCTGCTGGGCCTGGCCGGTCTCGCCCAGGCCAACGACACCGCGCTGAACCAATGCCGTCAGGAAAGCGTGGCCGCGAAGCGGCTGGCGTGCTACGACGCGATTCCCACTCGCGCCACGGCAGCAACACCAGCGCCAGCGCCCACGGCCGCCGCCGCTGCACCTTCGGGCACCACCGCCTTGGCGCCGGCGCCGGCTGCGCCGGCAGTTGCCCAGCCTGCCAGCCGTTTCGGGCTGCCCAGCTCATCCGAAGAGGCCGTCGACAGCCGCATCACCGGCCGCTTCGAAGGCTGGGGCCCGAAGACGCGCTTCACGCTGGCCAACGGCCAGGTCTGGGAAGTCGAGGACGGCACGAACGCATCACTGTGGCTCGACAGCCCGCCGGTGCGGGTGCGGCGCGGCTTCACAGGTGCCTTCTTCCTCGAAATCGACGGCACGAACCGTTCGCCGCGGGTGCGGCGCTTGCAATAGGCGGCTGCGGCCATGCCGGCGCGGCCTTGGGGCTTGCCCTTGGTCGGCAGCCCTGGCCTGACCCACCTCTCGGGCGGACAGCCGTGGATCAAGGCCGCCCACCCAGCAGTCGCACGGGCAGGAACAGCACCGCCTTGATCAGCGAGAACACCGCGCCGACGGTGATGCCCAACAGCCGCAGGGGCAACGACAGCAGCCAGACGAAAGGCGCCAGCACCAGGGCCAGCAAGGCCAGCGGCCAGCTCAGCACGAACAGCAGGCACCAGCACACGGCCACGAGCAGCGTTTTCATCGTCGAATCCTGCTAGTTGATGCAGTGGAAAGGTTCGGGCGTCGATTCGGCGCTCGCGCACTGGCGGATCGAGCCCGGCATGCCGCGCAGCTCGCGCGTGGTGCCCGCGACCACGTCCAGGCGC
>JANOBX010000086.1:0-2082 GCA_031411875.1 Burkholderiales bacterium
AAGGCCGCTGCACGCTGCGGCGGCGGAGAGCCTGCGCAAGCTGGTTATAATCGTGGGCTCTGCATGGCCTGGTAGCTCAGTTGGTAGAGCAGCGGATTGAAAATCCGCGTGTCGGTGGTTCGATTCCGCCCCAGGCCACCATAAGAATCAAGCACTTAGCCCAGCCGAAAGCTGGGCTTTTTGCTTTTCTCTGACGCTCGTCTGACGATGGCGATGGTGGTCCACTGCGCCTGACTGCGCTCGACTGCGCAGATCGGCAGAGGCTGGGATGGTCGAACGCCCGTCATGGGGGCGAAAAAACTCTATACGCAACTCCAACCTCTCAAGGAGTTCTGCATTGCGTATTGAAGTCTTCACGTCCACGCCCGCTGTTGCGCGCGCTCTGGGCACCCACCCTGTCACCCCTTTCAAGTCCGACCAGGCCGGCCAGGGCCGGTGCGTCGCCAGAGCGTTTGGCACCGCGCCTCGCGTGCGCTCATGGCCGGCGGCTCATGATGGCGCAGTGTCCGGCGGCCAGCTGCAAGCCGTTAAGGAGGTGCAGCATGGCTAAGAACAAACCCAAGCCCTACGAAGAAGCTGGCGGCTGGGCGTTTCGCGTGCGTCGGGGCGAAACTGACATCTACAGGTCGGGCTACATGAGTCAACGAGCTGCCAGCAAAGCCTTGGGTGAGCTCGTAGACGAACTCGAGGGCAATGACAAGCCAGCCCACATGGGGCCCTACAAGACCTCCGTTGGCGTCGGCCTGATGGACTACGCCCGCGAGCGGCTGCCCTACCTGAAAGGGGCCCGCCAAGAGGCGAACCGCATCAACCGCTACCTGCGCAAGTTGGGCTTGCCGGTCATTCACCTTGAGAAGGCGCCCGCCGACATGGCGCCGTTGAAAGCAAGCCTGCGAGGCACTGCGGAGCCGCCGAAGGTGCACTTCGTCGTCAGCTTTGAGAGCGAGGACGAGCGCAATGTTGTGGCCAGCCTCCAGGGGCATCGTGACGGGCTCGACGCTGAAGGGGCAAAGAGCGATGCCATCCGCGCCCGCATCGCGCGCACGGCAATGGCCGAGGTCTCACCGCACGTCCTGCAGGCCTACGTGAATCAGATGAACGTCGATGGGTTTGGTGCCTCCTCCGTTCATCTGGAGGTCGCAGTGCTCCGGCAACTCTTTACCCACGCGAGAAAGACTTGGCGCTGGCCCCGGCCGGTTCGGAACCCTGCGGCAGGCTTGACCCTGCCCACCCTGGGTGATGGGCGCGACCGGGTACTCAGCGCGGAAGAGTGGAAGGCCCTCTCGGTCTCGCTGGCGCGCTATGACAACGCCAACGTGCTGCCGCTCATCAGCTTGATGTTGGAAAGCGCCATGCGGTCGTGCGAGCCGTTGACGTTGATGACCTGGAAGTGCGTGGACTGGGAGCGTGGCGTCCTGCACCTGCCCGATGGCAAGGGAGGTGCGCGCGACGTCCCTCTCAGCGTTGATGCGCTTCGCATCCTGCGCTACCTGGAGGCGCTGCATCCGAAGGCTGCTCCCGACGGCCTGGTTTTCGACACGACTTACGCCGCTGTGAACAAGGCTTGGCGCGTCGCTTGCCAGGAGGCCGGCATCGCCGGCGTGAAGCTGCACGACGTCAGGCACACCTCGGCAACGCGCTACACGTTTGAATTCGGCGGGAACACTGCGGTCGTCAAGATCATCACCGGCCACAAAGACACAAAGATGCTCGACCGCTACGTCAACCTCACGGCGGAGCAGGTATCGCTGCTCATGCGTGGCGAAGAATTTCCTGAGCGCATGAGGCCTGCCGGTGTCGGCAGCAGCGTCTGGGACGTCGCGCTTTCGGCGCTGGAGACTGTTGCACCCGAACTGGCGGCCCGGACCGCCCGGCGGTCCGAAGCTATGCGCCTGCGGCGGGCGGCGCAGCTTGGTGCCAATCGCGAGGTGCCGACATCGGTGGCCTCGCACCGGCGCACGCTTCGGCAGCGCGCTGCGTACGGACTGGCAGGGCGGCACCGCGCTCTATATCCCGTGCGACCGGGCGAGCATCGGCGGGCACGAAGTCTGGCTGGAGCTGCATCCAGCCTGGGCCTGGTCG
>JANOBX010000087.1:0-22022 GCA_031411875.1 Burkholderiales bacterium
GTAGGCTGGGCCGCGACTTCGTTGCTGCGTGCTGTGAGAGCATCCTAACGGGCCCAGGTGCCAGGCAACTTCATCTCCGGAATCGTTTCAATGACGCCATCGCACACTTCGACCATCCCCCGCTTCTTTCAGGCGGTTTTCTTGTCGCTGGCCGCGCTGCTGGTCGGCTGCTCGAGCACACCGAGCCATCCCCCCGCGCCAGTGCTCGCCGGCAACGCCGATTACACCTACACCATCGGCGCCGGCGACAGCCTCAACATCATCGTCTGGCGCAACCCTGAGTTGTCCATGTCGGTGCCCGTTCGCCCCGATGGCAAGGTGGCCGCGCCCCTGGTGGACGAATTGGTGGCCCAGGGAAAGACGCCGGTGCAGCTGGCGCGCGACATCGAAAAGGTGCTGAGCACCTTCGTGCGCGACCCCATCGTCACGGTGCTGGTGTCGGGCTTCGTCGGCCCGTACAGTGAGCAAATCCGCGTGGTGGGCGAAGCGGCACGGCCGCAATTCCTGCCTTACAAGGTGAAGATGACGGTGCTGGACGTGATGATCGCGGTCGGCGGCCTCACCGACTTCGCTTCTGGAAACAACGCCACGATCCTGCGTACTGCGGAAGGCAATAAGCAGTACTCGGTGCGCCTGTCCGACCTGATCAAGCGTGGTGATGTCTCGGCCAACGTCGAAGTCCGGCCGGGCGACATCCTCATCATCCCGCAGAGCTCCTTCTGACGGCTGGCCCGCATCCATCTCATCGCCAGAATCACAGGCCTGACCTCCGATCATGGAAGAAATAGTCCGCCAAGCGACCGCCATCCTGCGCGGCATGTGGAAGTTCCGCTGGCCCGCGCTGATCGTGGCATGGGTCGTCGCCATCGTCGCGGCCATTGGCGTGTTTCGCATACCCGACAAGTACGAAGCTTCGGCGCGCATCTATGTCGACACGCAATCGATCCTGAAGCCGCTGATGTCGGGCCTGACGGTGCAGCCCAACGTCGAGCAACAGATCAACATGCTCAGCCGCACCCTGATGAGCCGGCCCAACATCGAGAAGCTCGTGCGCATGGCCGACCTCGACCTGCGCACCGAAACCAAGCCGCAGCAGGAAGCCCTGGTCGACCGCCTGTCGCGCGAAATCCAGATTCGCAACACGGGCCGCGACAACCTCTACTCGCTGGTCTACCAAGACAACGACCCTGAAAAAGCCAAGCGCGTGATCCAGTCGATGGTCTCGATCTTCGTCGAGTCGAGCCTGGGTGCCACGCGCAAGGACACCGACTCCGCCAAGAGCTTCCTGAATGACCAGATCCAGCAATACGAGACCCGCCTGCAGGAAGCCGAAGCCCGCATGAAGGAATTCCGCCTGCGCAACATCGACATGCAGACGGGCGACGGCAAGGACTCCACCGCCCGCGTTGGCGAGATCGCCGGCCAGCTGGCCCAGGCGCAGTTGCAGTTGCTGGAAGCCGAAAACGCGCGGGCCGCAGCGCGAGCGCAGCTCGAGGCCGAAAAGTCCCAGGGTGGCATTGCGGCCACCGTGGCCTTGCTCGACGAGTCGCAAGGCAGCTTTTCGACCCCGGAGATCGACGCCCGCATCGAAGCGCAGAAGCGCAATCTCGACTCGCTGCAGCAACGGTTCACTGACCAGCACCCCGAGGTCGTCATCACTCGACGCCTGATCAAGGAACTGGAAGAGCAGAAGCGCAAGGAGATTGCAGAGCTGAAGAAGACGGCGCGGCCAACAGTCAACTCCGCCAACAACAACATCGCCAGCCTCGCCGCACAGGAGCTGAACCGCGTCATTGCCAGCTCTGAAATCCAGGTGGCGGCGCTTAAAGCCCGTGTCAGCGAGTACAGCAGCCGCCTGGCCGCAGCACGCAACGCGCTCAAGTCTGCACCGCAGCTGGAGGCTGAAGAAACGCAGTTGAACCGCGACTACGGAATCATCAAGAAGAGTTACGAGGAGCTGGTGTCACGCCGCCAGGCTGCCGTCATGTCCGGCGAGCTCGAGGTGGCCTCGGGTGTTGCCGACTTCCGTCTGATCGACCCGCCCCGGGTCTCGCCGCAACCGGTCTCGCCGAACAGGCTGCTCCTGCTGCCGGCGGCCTTGCTGGCCGCCCTGGGGGCGGGTTTGCTCGTGGCATTCGTCGCGGGCCAGCTGCGGCCCACCTTCGACGACCCCACCGAACTGCGTCTCAAGACGGGCCTGCCCTTGTTGGGCGTGGTCACCAAGGTGGTCAGCGACGCCGACCGCCGCGCGAACAAAATGAGCCTGCTTCGCTTCTTCTCGGCTTCCGGCAGTCTGGTGGGCTTGTTTGTCGCCGGCCTCATCGCCCTCACCCTGACCGGCCGGTACGCGGGATAAGCCATGAGCAGCTTGATCGAACAGGCCGCGCTGCGGCTGGAACAACTTCGCCAGGCCGGGGTCACCATCCCCGCCGACGATTCCCTTGCGGTGGACACCCCCCGCCCGGCTCCGGTTTCGCCGCAGACGGCAGGCGGGGGTTCGGATGCCTTGGCCATTGCGCGGGCAGATGCCTCCGTGGTGGCCGATGGCGGCGCCAATTCGCGGCGCATCACCATCGACCTGGACGCCATGGGCGTCGCGGGCATGTTGACCCCGAGTGCACCGCGCACCCACCTGGCCGACCAGTACCGGGTGCTGAAGCGCCCGCTCATCAGCAACGCCATGGGCAAGGGCGCGGCCACCATCAAGCACGCCAACCTGATCATGGTGACGAGCGCGCTGGCGGGCGAAGGCAAGAGCTTCACGTCGATCAATCTGGCCATGAGCATCGCGGCCGAGCTCGACCACACCGTGATGCTGGTCGACGCCGACGTGGCCCGGCCTTCCGTGCTGCGCATGCTGGGCCTGCCGCCCGGGCCCGGTCTGCTCGACCTGCTGGAACGCAACGCCGACATGTCCAGCGTGCTGCTGCGCACCAACGTCGACAAGCTCACCATCCTGCCCAGCGGCACGCCGCACGGCCGCGCGACGGAACTGCTGGCCAGCGAAGCCATGAGCCAGCTGCTCGACGACATGGCCACGCGCTACCCCGACCGGATCATCATCTTCGACTCGCCGCCGCTGCTGCTGACCACCGAAGCTCGGGTGCTGGCCACCCACATGGGACAGATCGTGATGGTCGTGAATGCGGGTTCCACCCTGCAGGCCAACGTGCACCAGGCGCTGGCGACCATCGAGTCCTGCCCGCTGAAGATGATGGTGCTCAACAAGTCCACCAGCGACGCTGCCGGTGGTTATGGCTACGGCTATGGCGGTGGTTACGGCTACGGTTATGGCGCAAGAACCGAACCCCAACCGGGAAGCTGAGGACCCAGTGCTCAGCACGCCAGTTCCAGCCAGCCGCGCATTCGTTTCACCGCTCTCCTCAGTCGCCCTGGCAGCCTTCATCGTGGTGGCGGGGGCCGACGCCGCCCACGCACAGGTGGCGCGCAACCTGACCGCCAGCATCGGCGCCTCGACGTCCTACTCGCAGACCAGCGGTCGTGACGGCTCGTCGACCCCCGGCGAAGGGGAGTTCGTGACCCAGATCTCGCCGGGTCTGCGCTGGTCCAGCCGTTCCGGCCGTGTGCGGGGCTCCGCCAGCTACGGCCTGAACCTGGTGAACTACTCCAAGCAGAAGGACGCCGACAGCGTGCAGCACTCGCTGGCGGCTGCGGTCACCGCCGAAGCCATCGAAGGCCGGGCCTTCATCGACGCCAATGCCAACATCGGGCAACAGTCGGTCTCGCCCTTCGGCATCCAGTCCGTCGACAACGGGCCACAGGCTGCCAGCAATCGCACCGAAGTGGCCAGTGTGTCGGTTTCGCCTTACATCCGCGGCCGCATCGGCAACCTGGCGAACTACGACGCCCGCTTGTCCGCCAGCGGCACCCGCGCCAGCGGCCAGCCCAATGCCGACTCGAACACCGCGTTGGCATCGGTGTCGCTGAGTTCTGCCAACACCGGGTCGCTGCTGGGCTGGGGCCTGAACGCCACCCGCCAGCGTGCCGACTTCCGTGTCGGCGGCGTGAGCCAGACCGACCGCCTCAACGCCTCGGTCTCCTTCAGGCCCTACCCAGACCTGCTGCTCGGCGTGAGCGGCGGGAAGGAAAGCACCGACATCATCGGCACCGCGCGCCGCAGCTACGACAACTGGGGCGCCAACCTGCGGTGGTCGCCCGGGCCGCGCACGAACCTTTCCGTGCAGACCGAGCGCCGCTTCTTCGGCAATTCGCACTCGCTGGTGTTCTCGCACCGCATGCGCCAGACCATCTGGCAGTACTCCGACACGCGCGGCGCCACCTCGGGTTCCGACCCCAGCGGGCTGGGGCAGCCGGTCACGCTGTTTGCGCTCTACAACGCGCTGTTCAGTTCTGCACAACCCGACCCGGCCTTGCGCGAACTGCTGGTGCTCGAGTTCCTTCGCAGCATCGGCCGTCAGCCCGGAGAGCTGGTCTCCGGGGGTGGGCTGCTCACCACGGCGGCGTCCAATCAGCGGCGCCAGGACCTGTCGTTCGCCATCAACGGCGTTCGCAGCAGCTTCAGCCTGCTCGCATTCCGCAACGAGACCCGTCCGGTCGACACCGCCACCGGCAATGGCGTCAGCGACCTGCCGGTGCGCCAGACCGGCTTGAACGCCTCTATGTCCTACCGCCTCACGGCGCAGTCGTCGATCAGCCTCAATGCCAGCCATCTGGTCGTTGGCGACAGCGGCCCCCAGGTCGGCAACGACCTCACGTCCTTGGCCTTGACCTGGTCGAACCGGCCCACCCGCAACCTCACGACCGCGCTGACCGGGCGCTACAGCCAGTTCGACGGCGCCGACTCCTATCGCGAAGCCGCGATCGTGGCCTCGGTCAACTATCAATTCTGAAGAGCCCACGGCATGTACGAAGCTTTTTACGGGCTGAGCAGCAAGCCTTTCCAGCTCAACCCCGACCCGAATTTCTACTTCGCCAGCAAGCAGCATCGGCGCGCCAAGGCCTACCTGGAATACGGGGTCTCGCGCAACGAAGGCTTCATCGTCATCACCGGCGAGATCGGTGCCGGCAAGACCATGGTGCTGCGTTCTCTCATCGAGATGCTTCACGGCAGCAATGTCGTCATCGGCAACCTCGTCACCACGCAGCTCGGCGCGGAAGACACCTTGCGCATGGTCGGGGCGGCCTTCGGGTTCCGCGTCAAGGACGTTCCCAAGTCCGAACTGCTCGTCACGCTGGAGGCCTTCCTGCTCAGCCAGACCAGCAAGGGCAAGCGCTGCCTGCTCGTGGTGGACGAGGTGCAGAACCTCAGCCCGCGGGCCGTGGAAGAGCTGCGCATGCTCAGCAACTTCCAGTTCGGCAACCAGGCCCTGCTGCAGAGCTTTCTGGTGGGCCAGCCTGAGTTTCGCGAGATCCTGCAGCGGCCAGAGATGGAGCAATTCCGCCAGCGCGTGGCCGCCACCTGCCACATCGGCCCGCTCACGGCCGACGAAACCACCGGCTACATCGAACACCGGCTGAAGTGCGCGGGTTCCACCGGCAAGCCCAGCTTCGAGCCCGCCGCCTTCGAAGGCATCTACAAGGCCAGCCAGGGCATTCCCCGCCGCATCAATTCCATCTGCGACCGCCTGCTGCTGGCGGGCTTCCTGGGTGGCAAGACCCACCTCACCGCGGCCGACGTGGCCACGGTGGTGGAGGAATTTGCGCAGGAATCGCGGGTGCCTGCCCGGCAAGCCGCCCTGGCGAACAGCGGCGACGCTTCGCTGCCCGGCAGCCACCACAGCGCGGCCATGGACATCGACATCGACCTCGACCTGTCAGCCGTCAAGCTAGACGCCGCCCAGGCGGACGACATGAACCGGCAGATCGCCGCACTTACCGCCGACCAGCGCGGCGACCAGCTGCAGCGCCTGGAACGCAGCCTGCTGCGCCTGGAACGCATCAACGTGCAGACGCTGGGGCTGATGCAGAAGCTGGTGACGGCCGTGAAGAAGCCCGAAGAGAAGAGCCCATGAGTACCCCCGACCCACAGGTTCGCCCGGCGCTCGCCGGGCCGGTGATGTGCATCGTAGGTGCCCGGCCGAACTTCATGAAGATGGCGCCCATCCTGCGCGCCCTGGCCGCGCACCAGCCGCCCTTGCCGGCCCTGCTGGTGCACACCGGCCAGCACTACGACGCCAGCATGAGCGACCAGCTGTTCGCCGACCTGCGCCTGCCCCGGCCCGACCTGAACCTCGAAGTGGGTTCGGGCAGCCACGCCCAGCAGACCGCCGAAGTGATGAAGCGCTTCGAACCTGCGCTGGACAGCCACCGCCCGGCCTGCGTGCTGGTGGTGGGCGACGTCAATTCCACGCTGGCCTGCACGCTGGTGGCCGTGAAGAAGGCCGTGCCCGTGGTGCACGTCGAAGCCGGTCTGCGCAGCTACGACCGCAAGATGCCCGAAGAGATCAACCGCGTGCTCACCGACCAGGTGGCCGACCGGCTCTACACCACCGAGCGCAGCGCTGCCGACAACCTGCTGCGCGAAGGCGTGGCCCAGCACCGCATCTGCTTCGCCGGCAACGTCATGATCGACTCGCTGCTCAGCAATCGCAGCCAGGCCCGTGCCGCGGCCGACACGCTGCGCGCCCATGGCGCCGACCCCGCCCTGCTGCAGCACCCGCGCGGGCACGGCGTGGTCACGCTGCACCGGCCGTCCAACGTCGACGAGCCCGAAGCCCTGAAAGCCATCCTCGGCGTGCTGAACGACATCAGCGAGCAGCTGCCCGTGGTCTTTGCGCTGCACCCGCGCACCCGCGCCAACATCGACCGCTTCGGCCTGCAGGGCCTGGTCGACCCGCGGCGCATGGTGGTGCTGCCGCCGCAGGGCTATCTGGAAATGCTCGGCCTGATGGCGAACGCCACGCTGGTGCTGACGGATTCCGGCGGCCTGCAGGAAGAGACCACCGCGCTGGGCGTGCCCTGTCTCACCTTGCGCGACAACACCGAGCGGCCCATCACCGTCTCCGAAGGCACCAACACCCTGGTGGGGCGCGACCTGCAGGCCATCCGCCTGGGCGTCGACGACATCCTGGCCGGCCGGGGCAAGCGTGGCCGGGTGCCCGAATTCTGGGACGGGCACGCCGCCGAACGCATCGCTGCCGACCTGTCGCGCTGGCTCCAGTCCGGCGCACCCTGACCGCCGCGCCCGCCCGCAACCTGACCCCAGCCTCGAGGACACCGTGCTCGCCCCCGCCCTGACCAATGCACTGACCATCGACGTGGAAGACTACTTCCAGGTTTCGGCCTTTGCGCCCTACATCCGCCGCGAAGACTGGGACAGCCGCGAATGCCGGGTCGAACGCAACGTCGGCCGCATCCTCGAGCTGCTGACCGAGCGCGAGGTCAAGGCCACCTTCTTCACCCTGGGCTGGATCGCCGAACGCTACCCGGCCCTGGTGCGGCAGATGGCGGCTGCAGGGCACGAAATCGCCAGCCACGGTTACGGCCATCAACGCGCCAGCGACCTGGACCGCGAGGCCTTCACCCAGGACGTCACACGCGCCAAGAAGCTGCTCGAAGACATCACCGGCAGCGCCGTCACAGGCTACCGCGCGCCCAGCTTTTCCATCGGCGCCGGCAACCTCTGGGCCTTCGACATCCTGGCCCGCACCGGCCACGCCTACAGCAGCAGCATCTACCCCATCCAGCACGACCACTACGGCATGCCCGACTCGCCCCGGTTCGCCTACCGCCTGGGCTGCGGGCTGCTGGAAGTGCCCGTCACCACCCTGCGGCTGATGAACCGCAACCTGCCGTCCAGCGGCGGTGGCTACTTCAGGCTGCTGCCCTATGCCGTGTCGCGCTGGATGATCGAGCGCGTGAACCGCGAAGACCGCGAACCGGCCGTCTTCTACTGCCACCCCTGGGAGTTCGACCCCGCCCAGCCACGCATTCCCGGCATCGACGCCCGCACCCGCTTCCGGCACTACCTGAACCTGCAGCGCATGGAGTCGCGGCTGTGCAGCCTGCTGGCCGACTTCCGCTGGGGCCGCATGGACGAGGTCTTCCTGTGCGGACGTGCAGTGCCCGCGATGGCGCCTGCGCTGGCGTCGGCGGCCTGACCGGCACCGTCACCCCATGCCCACCGTTCAACGCCTCGCGCCAGGCGACCGGCGCCTGGCCGCCGACTGGGACGCCTTCGTCCTGGCCTGCCCGCAAGCCACCTTCTTCCACCGCGCCGGCTGGCAACGCATCCTGTCCGAGGTTTTCCACCACCGCACGCACTTCCTGTACGCCGTCACCGACGGGCGCATCAGCGGCGTGCTGCCTTTGGCCGAAGTCAAGAGCATGCTGTTCGGGCATTCGCTCACCAGCCTGCCGTTCGCGGTGTACGGCGGCGCGGCCGCCACCGACACCGCCAGCCGCCTGGTGCTGGAAGACGAAGCCCGGCGGCTGGCGCAGCAACTGGGCGTGCAGCATCTCGAACTGCGCCACCGCGAGCGGCTGCACGACGACTGGCCGCAGCAGGACCTGTACGTCACCTTCCGCAAGGCCATCCTGCCCGAAGAGGAAGCCAACATGCTGGCCATCCCGCGCAAGCAGCGCGCCATGGTGCGCAAGGGCATCAAGAACGGCCTGGTCAGCCATGTGGACGCCAGCGCCGACCGCTTCTTCCTGCTGTATGCCGACAACGTGCACCGCCACGGCACGCCGGCCATGCCCAAGCGCTACTTCGAAACGCTGCTGCGCGAATTCGGTGCCGACTGCGAAGTGCTCACCGTGTGCAGCGCCGAAGGCAGGCCCTTGTCCAGCGTGCTCAGCTTCTACTTCCGCGACGAAGTGCTGCCCTACTACGCCGGCGACGACGAGGCCGCGCGCGACCTGGCGGCCAACGACTTCAAGTACTGGGAACTGATGCGCCGCGCCTGCGCGCGCGGCCTGCGCACCTTCGACTACGGCCGCAGCAAGCAGGGCACCGGCCCCTACGCCTTCAAGAAGAACTGGGGTTTCGAGCCCACCCCGCTGCATTACGAGTATTGCCTCTACAAGCGTGACGCAGTGCCGCAGAACAACCCGGCGAACGCCAAGTACAGGCTGATGATCCAGACTTGGCGGCGCTTGCCGCTGGGCGTGGCCAACTGGCTGGGCCCGTTCGTCGTGCGCAACCTGGGCTGAACGCCGGCTGCTGCTGAACCCGTCATGCCCAACCTTCTCTTCCTGGTGCACCGCATGCCTTACCCGCCCGACAAGGGCGACAAGGTGCGTTCGTACCATCTGCTCAAGCACCTGGCGGCCCGCCACCGCGTCTTCCTGGGCACCTTCATGGACGACCCGGCCGACGCGGTGCACATCGACAGACTGCGCGCCCTGTGCGCCGGCCTGCACGTGTCGCGACTGCACCCGCGCCGGGCGCGGATGGCCAGCCTGGCGGGCCTGGCCACGGGCGCGCCGCTCACGCTGCACTACTACCGCGACCGCGCCCTGCAGCGCTGGGTGGACGACACGCTGGCCACCGAATCGATCGACCAGGCCATCGTGTTTTCGTCGTCGATGGCCCAGTACGCCGAGCAGCGGCCGGGCCTGCCCCTGCTCGTCGACTTCGTCGACGTCGACTCCGCCAAGTGGGCTGAATACGCCGGCCACCACCGCGCCCCGATGTCCTGGCTGTACCGCCGCGAAGGGCAGAAGCTGCTGGCCTACGAAGCCGCCGTGGCGTCGCGCGCCCAGTGCAGCTTCTTCGCCACGGCCAAGGAGGTCGAGCTGTTCCGCAGCCTGGCCCCTGCATCGGCCGAACGGGTGCACGCCCTGGGCAACGGCGTCGACGCCGACTATTTCAGCTATGAAGGCAACCGCGCATCGCCGTTCCTGGATGGCGAGGCCCCGCTCGTGTTCACCGGCGCCATGGACTACTGGCCCAACGTCGACGCCGTGACCTGGTTTGCCGCCGAGGTGCTGCCCCGCTTGCGCCAGCAGCGCCCGAACCTGCGCCTGCACATCGTCGGGCGTTCGCCCACGTCCGCCGTCCGCGCCCTGGCGTGCGAGGCCGTGGTCGTCACCGGCACCGTGCCCGACGTGCGCCCCTATCTGCAGCATGCGGCCGTGGTGGTGGCCCCGCTGCGGCTGGCCCGGGGCGTGCAGAACAAGATCCTGGAAGCCATGGCCATGGAGCGCCCGGTGGTGGCCGCCACGCCCTGCGTCGAAGTGCTGGACGCCCAGGACGGCGGCGAAATCATGTCCGCCAGCGAGCCCAGCGACTACGTGCGCTGCATCGACATGCTGCTTCGCGCCCCCGACCGCGCCGCGGCCATGGGCGTGGCCGGCCGCATCCGCGTGCAGACCAGCTACGCCTGGGCCGCGCAGCTGGCCCGGCTGGACCCGCACCTGGCGCGCCACAACCCCGCACCCGCACCCGCCCAGCCCGAGGCGGCCACCGCCTCGCTGGCCTGAAGGACGCCCGAAGCATGAGCGCCGTCATCGCCCCCAGCCCTGCGCTCCATCCCTGGCGTGCAGCCCTGTGCGCCTTCGGCGCGGTCGTTCTGGCCCTCGTGCTGCTCTACCTGGACACCGTCTCGGCGATGGTGGGCATCTGGTCTCGGTCAGACACCTTCGCCCACGCCTTCCTGGTGCCGCCCATCTCGCTGTGGCTCATCTGGCGGCAGCGTGCCAGCCTGGCGGCCCTGACCCCGCGTCCCGGCCCGCCGCTGCTCATGCTGCTGCTCCTGGCAGCGGCAGCCACGATGTGGCTGGTGTCGTCGCTGGTGCACGTGAACGCCGGCATGCAGTTCGCCTGGGTGGCCATGCTGGTGCTGGCCGTGCCGGTGGTGCTGGGCCTGGAGGTCGCCTGGACCATCCTGTTCCCCCTGCTGTTCCTGTTCTTCGCCGTGCCCATCGGCGACTTCCTGCTGCCGCTGATGATGAGCTGGACGGCCGACTTCACGGTGGCCGCGCTGCGCCTCAGCGGCATCCCGGTGTACCGCGAAGGCATGCAGTTCGTCATTCCCTCGGGCAACTGGTCGGTGGTCGAGGCCTGCAGCGGGGTTCGCTACCTCATCGCCTCGTTCATGGTGGGCACCCTGTTCGCCTACCTGAACTACCGTTCGTGGAAGCGCCGCGCGGTGTTCATGCTCATCTCCATCCTGGTGCCGGTAGTGGCCAACTGGCTGCGCGCCTACATCATCGTCATGCTGGGGCACCACTCGGGCAACAAGATCGCGGTCGGCGTCGACCACCTCGTCTACGGCTGGGTGTTCTTCGGCGTGGTGATCATGATCATGTTCGTGATCGGTGCGCGCTGGTCCGAGCCCGATGCCCAGGGCCAGGCCGAACCCCAGGCGCTGTCTGCAGCCGAACCAGGCAGCCTGCCGGTGGCCAGGCTCCTGACGGCAACGGCTGGAGCGATGGCCCTTCTGCTGGCGCCGCCGCTGGTGCTGCAAGGCGGCATGTCGTCGTCGGGCCCGGAGAGTTCGCCGCAGCTGAGCCTTCCTGCGCAGCTGTCGCCAGGCTGGGCTGCGGTGGCCGACCCGGTGCTGCAGACCTACGAGCCGGAATTCGAGAACCCCATGGCCGTGGCCAAGTCCGTCTACGCCGGACCCTCTGGGCACGTGGGCGCCTACGTCGCCTACTACCGCCAGCAGGGCGACACGCGCAAGCTGGTGAGCTCGGTGAACACCCTGGTGGCCTCGGACAACCATCAATGGAACCTGGTGGCCAGCACACGCCACCGCTTCCTGGCGACCGATCAACCGCTGGAGGTTCGCAGCGCGCGCGTGCTGGGGGCCGAACGGCCGGGCAGCGTGCGCCCGCAGCTGGTGGTGTGGCAGGTGTACTGGGTGGGTGGCCAATGGGTGGCGGGCGACGCCCGCGCCAAGCTGGCGGGCGCCTGGGCGCAGCTGCGCGGGCAGGGCGACGCAGGCGCCGCGCTCGTCCTGCACACCCAGGCCGACACCGTGCCCGAGGCCCACGCGGTGCTCGAACGATTCATGCGCGACAACCAAGGCGCACTGCAAACCCTGCTGGCCCAGACCCGTTCGGGCCGCTGAACCACCACCGATCCGTCGGCAGTCCTGCCCACCCCAAGAATCAGAACCCCCAAGGGAACGAGCACCATGAACACCATCGCCATCATCGGGCTGGGATATGTCGGCCTGCCGCTGGTCGTCGAGTTCGGCAAGCACATCCGCACCATCGGCTTCGACATCGCCACGCACAAGGTGGAAGCCTGCCAGCGCGGCACCGACCCCAGCCGCGAACTGGAAGACGCGCAGCTCGCTGAAGCCGTGCACGCCGTCTACACCGACGACCCGGCCATGCTGGGCGAGGCCGACATGATCATCGTCGCGGTGCCCACCCCCGTCGACGAGGCCCACATCCCCGACTTCCGCCCGCTCATCGGCTCGTCCACCAGCGTCGGCCGGCACATGAAGAAGGGTGCCACGGTCATCTACGAATCCACCGTCTACCCAGGCGCCACCGAAGAGGTGTGCATTCCGGTGCTGGAACGCGAGTCGGGCCTGAAGTGGAAGCAGGACTTCTTCGTGGGCTACAGCCCCGAGCGCATCAACCCCGGCGACAAGGAGCACACGCTGACGAAGATCCTGAAGATCGTCAGCGGCGACACCCCCGAGACCCTGGACAAGGTGGCCCGCCTGTACGAGATGATCGTGGTGCCGGGCGTGCACCGCGCCAGCAGCATCAAGGCCGCCGAAGCCGCCAAGGTCATCGAAAACACACAGCGCGACCTGAACATCGCGCTCTTGAACGAGCTGGCCATCATCTTCGACAAGCTGGGCATCGACACCACCGAGGTGCTGGAAGCCGCCGGCACGAAGTGGAACTTCCTGAAGTTCAAGCCCGGCCTGGTGGGGGGCCACTGCATCGGCGTCGACCCCTACTACCTCACGCACAAGGCCGACATGATCGGCTACCACCCTCAGGTCATCCTGGCCGGCCGGCGCATCAACGACGGCATGGGCAAGTTCATCGCCGAGCAGACCGTGCGCCACATGATCGCCAACGGCAGCCACGTCAAGGGCGCCAAGGTCAACGTGCTGGGCCTGACCTTCAAGGAAAACTGCGGCGACCTGCGCAACAGCAAGGTCATCGACATCATCAATGAACTGCGCAGCTACGGCGTGGAAGTGCACGTGTGCGACCCCCAGGCCGA
This sequence comes from Burkholderiales bacterium, assembly GCA_031411875.1. GTDB lineage: Bacteria > Pseudomonadota > Gammaproteobacteria > Burkholderiales > Burkholderiaceae_C > Rubrivivax. The sequence continues at coordinate 13,124 of JANOBX010000087.1, forward strand.
AAGCGAGGAGGCCATGCACGAATACGGCGTGCCGCTGCTGTCCTGGGCTGACTTGCCGAAGGCCGACGGCATCGTGGCCGCGGTGGCCCACCGCGAATTTGCCAGGCTGGGTGTCGAAGACCTGCGCCCGAAGCTGGTGGACGGCGGTGCCTTCATCGACGTCAAGGCGGCCTTCGACGCGGCATCGCTGCGCGCGGCCGGCTTCCGGCTGTGGCGGCTCTGACGGACGCACCCGGCCCGGCCACGCGCGCCGGCACCGGCCCGGTGGCGCTGCCGCCGCTCGTCCTGCACATCGTCTACCGCTTCGACGTGGGCGGCCTCGAAAACGGCGTCGTCAACCTCATCAACCACATGCCGCAGGCGGCCTACCGCCATGCCGTGCTGGCGCTCACCGAAGCCACCGACTTCAAGCTGCGCATTCGCCGTGAAGGCGTGCCGGTGCTGGCGCTGCACAAGCCCCCGGGCCAGGGCCTCTGGCAGTACCCCAAGCTGTGGCGCTTGATGCGCGAGCTGCGGCCTGCCGTGGTGCACACCCGCAACCTGGCGGCACTGGAAGCGGTGGTGCCGGCCTGGGCCGCCGGGGTGCGCGTGCGCGTGCATGGCGAACACGGCCGCGAAGGCCGCGACCTGGCCGGCGCCACCTCGCCCTACGACCGCGTGCGCCGCCTGTACCGCCCCTTCGTCAGCCATTACGTGGCCTTGTCGGCCGAACTGGCCAGCTACCTGCGCGACGGCGTGGGTGTGCCGCCGGCCAGGCTCAGCCACGTGTACAACGGCGTGGACACGGACATATTCACGCCGGCCGCCCGTGGCCGCCCGGCTATCCTTGGCTGCCCCTTCACGCCCGACCGACACTGGCTTGTGGGCACGGTGGGCCGCATGCAGCCGGTGAAAGACCAGGCCACGCTGGCGCGGGCCTTCGTGCTGGCGCTGCAGCAGGCCCCTGAATTGCGTGCCCGGCTGCGGCTGGTGATGGTGGGCGACGGACCCTTGCGGACAGAGGTGATGGACATTCTTCGAACGGCCGGCGTGGACGACTGCTGCTGGATGCCCGGTGAACGCAACGACGTGGCCGACATCATGCGCGGCCTGCACTGCTTCGCCCTGCCTTCGCGTTCCGAAGGCATCTCTAACGTGGTGCTCGAAGCCATGGCCAGCGGCCTGCCGGTGCTGGCCACGCGCGTTGGCGGCAACCCCGAACTCGTGGCGCACGAGCGCACCGGTGAACTGGTGCCGCCTTCCGACCCCGGCGCCATGGCCCAGGCCCTGGTGCGCCTGGCGAGCCAGCCCGAACGCAGCGAACGCCTGGGCCAAGCCGCGCGTGCCGATGTCGAAGCTCGCTTCAGCCTGAACAGCATGGTGGGTGCCTACCGGGGCCTGTACGACCGGCTGCTGCAGCGCAGCGGTACTGCCGTGGCAGGGCACTGAGCCATGTGCGGCATCACCGGCGTCTTCGACACCCGCAGTGCGCGCCCCGTGGCGCACCTGGCGCTGCAGCGCATGAACGACTCGCAGTCGCACCGCGGCCCCGACGAAGGCAGCCTGCACCTGGAGCCTGGCGTCGGCTTCGGCCACCGCCGGCTGTCGGTGATCGACATCGCCACCGGCCAGCAGCCGCTGTTCAACGAAGACCAGTCGATCATCATCGTCTTCAACGGCGAGATCTACAACTATCTCGACCTGATGGTTGAGCTGCAGGCGCTGGGCCATGTGTTCAGCACCAAGAGCGACACCGAAGTCATCGTGCACGCCTGGGATAGCTGGGGCGAGGCCTGCCTGCTGCGCCTGCGCGGCATGTTCTCGTTCGCGCTGTGGGACCGCAACCGCCAGACCCTGTTCATGGCCCGCGACCGCCTGGGCGTGAAGCCCATGCACTACGCCGTGCTCGACGACGGCATGCTGCTGTTCGGGTCGGAACTGAAGTCGCTGCTGGCCTACCGCGACAGCCAGGGCGGCATGCGCCGCGACATCGACCCCCTGGCCGTGGAAGAGTATTTCGCGCTGGGCTACGTGGCCGAACCGCGCACCGTGTTCAAGCAGGCGCGCAAGTTGGAGCCGGGCCATGCCCTGGCCATCCGCCGAGGCGAACCCGTGGGGCAACCGCGCCCCTACTGGGACCTGCGCTTCACGCTCGACAGCCCGCTGTCGGCAGACGAAGCCCACGAAGAACTGCTGCACCGTCTGCGCGACGCCGTGAAGGTGCGCCTGAAGGCCGAGGTGCCGCTGGGCGCCTTCCTGTCGGGCGGTGTCGATTCCAGCGCCGTGGTGGCCATGATGGCCGGCCTGTCGGACCAGCCCGTCAACACCTGCTCCATCGCCTTCGACGACCCGCAGTTCGACGAAGCCGCCTTCGCCCAGACCGTGGCCGACCGCTACCGCACCCGCCACCACGTGGAAACCGTGCGCAGCGACGACTTCGACCTCGTCGACATGCTGGCCGGCCTGTACGACGAACCTTTTGCCGACAGCTCGGCCCTGCCCACCTACCGGGTGTGCCAGCTGGCGCGCAAGCACGTGACCGTGGCACTGTCCGGCGACGGCGGCGACGAGGCCTTCGGCGGCTACCGCCGCTACCGCAACCACCTGGCCGAAGAACGCCTGCGTGCCACGCTGCCGGCGGGCGTGCGCGAGCCGCTGTTCGGCCTGCTGGGGCGCGTGTACCCGAAGGCCGACTGGGCGCCACGCGTGCTGCGCGCCAAGACCACCTTCGAAGGCATGGCCCGCAGCCCCGTGCACGCCTACTTCCACCAGATGTCCATCCTGCGCGGCCCGGCCCGCAGCGCCTTGTTCAGCCCGCGCCTGCACCGCGAACTGCAGGGCTACAGCGCGCTCGACGTGTTTCAACGCCATGCAGCCCGCGCCGGCACCGACGACCCGCTGGCGCTGGTGCAGTACCTGGACATCAAGACCTACCTGGTGGGCGACATCAACACCAAGGTCGACCGCGCCTCGATGGCCCATTCGCTGGAAGTGCGTGAACCGCTGATGGACCACCCCCTGCTGGAATGGCTGGCCACCCTGCCGTCGTCGCTGAAGGTGCGGGGCCAGGAAGGCAAGTTCATGCTGAAGAAGGCGCTGGAGCCACACTTGCCGCACGAGTTGCTGTACCGCCCGAAGATGGGCTTTGCGGTGCCGCTGGCGCGCTGGTTCCGCGGCCCCCTGAAGCAGCGTGTGCACGACAGCGTGCTCGGCAGCCGCCTGGCCGACACCGGCTGGTTCGAGCGCGTCGCGCTGGAACGCCTGGTCCACGACCACCAGGCTGGCCGGCAGGACCACAGCGCCGCGCTGTGGTCGGTGATGATGTTCGACGCCTTCCTGCGCCAGGTGGTCGACGCCCCGGCCCGCCCCGCCCGCGCCACCCCGGCCCCTGCGGCGCTGGCCTCGTAAGCGCACCGTCCGCACCCCGTTCGCCCCTGTTCCCATGCGCGTCCTGCACGTCCTCGACCACTCCATTCCGCTGCACAGCGGCTACACCTTCCGCACCTTGTCGCTGCTGCGCGAGCAGCGTGCGCTGGGCTGGGACACGGTGCATCTCACCAGCCCCAAGCACACCGCCAGCCTGGCGCTGGAAGAAACCGTCGACGGCTGGCACTTTCACCGCACGCCACCGGCCAGCGGCGCCAGGCAACTGCCGGGGCTGGGCGAGATCGCCCTGATGAAGCACCTGACCACGCGCCTGGAAGTGGTGGCCCGCGCCACCCGGCCCGACGTGCTGCACGCCCATTCGCCGGTGCTCAACGCCATCCCCGCGCTGCGCGTGGGTCGGCAGCTGGGCATTCCGGTGGTGTACGAGGTGCGGGCCTTCTGGGAAGACGCTGCGGTCGACCACGGCACCACCACCGAAGGCAGCCTGCGCTACCGCCTGACGCGGCGCCTGGAAACCCACGCGCTGCGCCATGCCCGGCACGTGTTCACCATCTGCGAAGGCCTGCGCGCCGACATCGTGGCCCGCGGCATCCCTGCCGACCGCGTCACCGTCATCCCCAACGCCGTCGACATTGCCGCCTTCACCGTGGGCCGCCCGCCCGACGCCGCCCTGAAAGCCAGCCTGGGCCTGGCCGGCAACGAGGTGGTGGGCTTCATCGGCAGTTTCTACGCCTACGAAGGCCTGGACCTGCTCATCGACGCCCTGCCGCGCCTACTGCAGCAGCGCCCCAACGTGAAGCTGCTGCTGGTGGGTGGCGGTTCGCAGGCCGACGCGCTGAAAGCCCAGGCGCAGCGCCTGGGCCTGGCCGATCGAGTGCTGTTCACCGGCCGCGTCGACCACAGCGAAGTGCAGCGCTACTACGACCTGATCGACGTGCTGGCCTACCCACGCCATTCCATGCGCCTGACCGAGCTGGTGACGCCGCTGAAGCCGCTGGAAGCCATGGCCCAGGGCCGCCTGCTGGTGGCTTCCGACGTGGGCGGCCACCAGGAACTCATCCGCCACGGCGAAACCGGCCTGCTGTTCCCGGCCGGCAGCGCCCAAGGCCTGGCCGATGCGCTGGCCGGTGCGCTGGCCCAGCCCGAACGCGCGGCCGACATCCGCCGCGCCGGCCGCGCTTTCGTCGAACGCGAACGCAACTGGCGCAATTCCGTGGCGAACTATGTGCCGGTGTTCGAACGGCTGGCCGCGGCCGGGACGCGATGAACCGCACCCGCATCGTGATGGCCGGGCCATTGCCGCCCGCAGTGGGCGGCATGGCCTCGGTACTGGCGGCGCTGGGCGCTTCCAGCCTGCCGCGGCAGGTGGACCTGCGCCTGTTCGAAACCGGTAAGACCACGCCACCGGGCCGGCCGCTGTGGCAAGGCGTGGCCACCCGTTTGCGCCTGATGGCCGACTGGTGGCGCCTGTTCGCCACGCGCCCCGCGCCCGTGGCGCACATCCACACCTGCAGCGGCACCACCTTCTTCCTGGACGGCGCCCTGCTGCTGCTGAGCCGGCTGCGCGGCGCGCCGGTGGTGCTGCACGTGCACGGCGCACGCTTCGACGCCTTCCTCGACGGCCTGGCCGCCCCTGCAGCCGCCCTGGCGCGCTGGCTGGCCCGGCGGGCGGCCGTGGTCATCGTGCTGTCCGACGAATGGCAGGACAAGCTGGCCAGCCGCTGGCCCGGCGTCCGGCTGCTGGTGGTGGCCAATGGCGTGGCCACGCCTGCACCCGCCCCGGCCGTGGCCCAGACCGGCACGCCCCGCTTCGTGTTCCTGGGCAACCTGGGCCGTCGCAAGGGCGTGCACGTGCTGCTGCAGGCGGCGGCCCGGTCGGCCCAGCCCTGGCAGCTGGTGCTGGCCGGTGGCGACGAGGAGCCAGGCTTCAGCGCCTGGGCGCAGCAGGAAGTGGCACGCCTGGGCCTGGGCGCGCGCGTGCAGCTGGCCGGGCCGGTGGTGGGCGACGCCAAGCGCCAGCTGCTGGCCGGTGCACAGGGCTTCGTGCTGCCCTCGCTGGCCGAAGGCCTGCCCATGGCCCTGCTCGAAGCCATGGCCGCCGGCCTGCCCGCGGTGGTGACGGCGGTGGGCGCCATGCCGGGCGTGGTGCGCGAAGGCGTCGACGGCCATGTGGTGCCGGCGGACGACGCCCCGGCCCTGGCCGCAGCCCTGGACGGCCTGGCCACGCAGCCCGCACTGCGGGCCCGCCTGGGCCTGGCGGCGGCCGAGCGCTGCCGTGCGCTGTATGGCATCGAACGCATGGTCGAAGCACTGGTCGGCGTGTACGCCGGCCTGCCGGCGCGGCGCGCATGAACGACGCCACCCGCGCAGCCCCCGACACCGGCGTCTACACCCGCCTGGTGGCGGGCAGCCTGTTCCCGCTGCAGGAAAAGCTGAAGAAGCACGACACCGTGCGCGTGCGCCGCGCCATGGAAGCCAGCCAGTGGTGGGACGCCCCGCGCCTGGCCGCCCTGCAGGGCGAACGCCTGCGCGCGCTGCTGCAGCGGGCCGGCGCGCAGGTGCCCTACTACCGCAGCCTGTTCCGCGAACGGGGCTTCGACCCCTGCCGCGTGCAGGGCCCGGCCGACCTGCAAGGCTTGCCCTTCCTGACGAAGGACATCATCCGCGCCCAGGGCGACGGCCTGAAGGCCGAGAACGCCCAGGGCCTGGCCCGCTTCAACACCGGCGGTTCGTCGGGCGCCCCGCTCATCTTCCACATCGGCCGCGAGCGTGTCACCCACGACGTGGCGGCGAAGTGGCGGGCCACGCGCTGGTGGGGCGTGGACATCGGCGACCCCGAGATCGTGGTCTGGGGTTCGCCCATCGAGCTGGGCGCGCAGGACCGCGCCCGCCAGTGGCGCGACCGCCTGATGCGCACCGAACTGCTGCCCGCCTTCGAGATGAGCGCCACCCGGCTGGACGGCTTTCTGCAGCGCATTCGCCAGCGCCGGCCGCGCATGCTGTTCGGCTACCCCTCGGCACTGTCGAAGATGGCGCTGCACGCCGAACAGCGCGGCGTGGCCATGAACGACCTGGGCATCCGCGTGGCCTTCTGCACGTCAGAACGGCTCTACGACGAACAGCGCGCCGCCATCGAAAGGGTGTTCGGCTGCCCAGTGGCCAACGGCTACGGTTCGCGCGACGCCGGCTTCATCGCCCACCAGTGCCCGCAGGGCGGCATGCACATCACCGCCGAGGACGTGGTGGTGGAAATCGTCGACGAGGCCGGGCGCGTGCTGCCCCCAGGCCAGGCCGGGGAAATCGTCGTCACCCACCTGGCCACCGGGGACTTTCCGTTCATCCGCTACCGCACCGGCGACCGCGCCGTGATGGGCAGCGCCAACTGCGCCTGCGGCCGCGGCCTGCCGCTGCTGAGCGAGATCCAGGGCCGGGCCACCGACTTCGTGCACGCGGCCGATGGCACCGTGATGCATGGCCTTGCGCTCATCTACACCTTGCGGGACATTGCCGGGATCAGCGAATTCAAGATCGTGCAGGAAAGCCTGGCGCTGACCTGCGTGCAACTGGTGCCCGGGCCCGGCTGCGACGTGCCGGCGGCGAGCGCACGCGTGGTGCGCGAATTCCAGGCGCGGCTGGGGCGGGGCGTGAGGGTGGAAGTGCAGGTGGTGAACGAGATCCAGGCCGAGGCTTCGGGCAAGTACCGCTACGTGGTGAGCAAGGTGGCGGCATGAACACGCCTGCACCGGCCGAGCAACAGGTCATCGAAGCCGACATCGTGTACTTCCCCCTGGGCGCCGCCGCTTTTGGCGGCGCCGAGCGCTCCATCCTCGAGCTGGCCGCGGCGCAGCAGGCCGCTGGCAAGCGCGTGCTGGTGTGCTACGAACCGGCACTGCACGCCACCGACTTCCTGCCCCAGGCCCAGGCCATGGGGCTGCCGCTGATGAAGCTGCAATGGTCGCCCGAGCGCACGCCCTGGCAGGTGGCGGTGGCTGCATGGCAGCTGTTCGGCCGGGTGCGGGCACCGCTGCTGCACTTCAACATCAGCTGGCGAGCCAGCATGTGGCTCATACCGCTGGCCGCGCGCCTGCGCAGCCGCGCGCGGCTGGTGGGCACCATGCGGGCCATGCCCGAACCCTACGACCGCATTCCGCGCGGCCGCCTGCTGGGCTTCATTCCCAGCCCGCGCCTGTGGATGCTGCCGGACATGCTGGTGGGCCGGGTGTGGGCACGTGCGCTGCACGCCACCGTGTCCGTCAACCGCGACGACTACCCGCCGCGCCTGAAGCGGGAATTTGCCTTCCCGGCCAGCCGGCTGAGCGTCATCTACAACGGTGTGCGCATTCCGGCCCAGGTGCCCACCGACGAACAGCGCCAGGCGGCGCGCCGAGCGCTGGGCTGTGGCGACGACGACTTCGTCGTGGCTTATGTGGGCCGGGTGTCGGCTGAAAAAGGGCTGCGCTATGCCATCGAAGCGCTGCACAGCTGTCCGACGCGCGTTCACCTGCTGGTGGCCGGCGAGGGCGACGAGCTGGAAGAGTTGAAGGCCCTCGTCGCCACGCTGGGGCTGCAGGGCCGGGTTCGGTTCCTGGGCTATGTGGCACAACCCTTCGATGTGTTCACGGCAGCCCACGTCACGGTGGTGCCATCGCTGTGGAACGAGGCCTTCGGGCGCGTGGTGGTGGAAGCCATGGCCTGCCGATCAGCGGTGGTGGCCACCACGGTGGGCGGCATGCGCGAACTGTTTGAACACGGCCGCGAAGGCATGTTCGTGCCCAAGGAGGACGCCGCGGCGATTGCCGCTGCGCTGAATGTGCTGGAGGCCGACCCCGCGCGCCTGGAAGCCATGCAGCACGCCGGGCGGCAGCTGGCCGAACAACGCTATGCCACCGGCCGGGTGGCGGCGGAGAACACCGCGCTCTACGCGCGCCTGCTGGAGACCAGCCATGCGTGACATTGCGCTGGCGATGATCCTTGCAGTGCTGGTGCCCCTGGCCGTTCGGTACCCGTGGATGGGCGTGATGTCTTGGATTTGGGTCAGCTTGATGGTGCCGCACGCCATGACCTACGGCTTCATGTACGGCAAGCCGGTTGCCATGCTCACCGGGGGCGCCACGCTTCTCGGCCTGATCGTCAGCAAGGATCCGAAGAAGCTCCCCATGGTAATGCCCGTGGTGTTGCTGATCCTGTTTTCACTTTGGATGGTGGTGACCTACTTCTTTTCCCTGGTGCCAACGGTCGAGAACTTGGCCCAGTTGGACAAGGTATTGAAGATCAACCTGTTCACATTGGTGACGATCCTCGTCATCCACACGCGAAAGCAAGTCGACATCCTGATCGCCGTCGTTGCCTTGAGCGTTGCATTTTTCGGCGTCAAGGGCGGCATCTTCACGATCGCGACGGGTGGTGCATTCAGGGTTCGCGGAGAAGGGGGGTTCCTTCACGGCAACAACGAGATCGGCTTGGGCATGATCATGGTGGTGCCATTGCTGTATTACTTCGTTCTGACACAGACCAACAGGTGGATCAAGTGGGC
>JANOBX010000088.1:0-66406 GCA_031411875.1 Burkholderiales bacterium
AGCAGGGCCGCCACCACCTCGGCCAGCGTGCTGGCGCCGCGCACGTCCAGGCCCGGCACCTGGGCGGCCGTGCGGGCGCTGGGGCAGGGCAGGACCAGCTGCCGCGCCGCGCCGCTGGCGCCTGCTGCGCCTTGCGTGGCGCGCGCTGCGGCCAGGGCCAGGGCCAGGGCGCCGCGCACCGGGCGCAGCTCGCCCGCCAGCGACAGTTCGCCGGCGAACTCGGCGGCCGCCAGCTTGGCCGCATCGAGCAGGCCGCCCGCGGCGAGGATGCCCAGGGCGATCGGCAGGTCGAAGCGGCCCGATTCCTTGGGCAGGTCTGCCGGCGCCAGGCTCACGACCACGCGCTGGTTGTGCGGGAAGCTGAAGCCGCTTTGCAGCAGCGCGGCACGCACCCGCTCACGCGCCTCCTTGACCTCGGTGTCGGCCAGCCCGACCAGGGCGAAGCTCGGCAGGCCGTTGGCCAGCTGCACTTCGACGTGCACCGCCGGGGCATCGAAACCCACCAGGGCGCGGCTGGCGACGGTGGCCAGGGACATGTTGCATTCCTCCTGGCGGCGGATTCTTCGGTTCCGCGCCGCCGCCGTCATGCACCAATGCGGGCCACCCCCAAAAGAGTGCACCTGCCTGGTGCATTGCGGCTGGGGCTGGCGACCCGGTGTCTGGGGACGAGGCGCTGGTCCGCCCCGGTTGGCCCTGGGGCGCCCAGGGCATGGCACAGAAGCTGCAAACCACCGCTGCAACGTCCGTGGTCTGCGCCCGGGCTCGGCGCGCAGTACCCCGCACATCCCTTTTTGAGACCGTAGGAGAAGACCATGAAGATGGTGACCGCCATCGTCAAGCCGTTCAAGCTTGATGAAGTGCGTGAGGCCTTGAGCGGCATCGGCGTTCAAGGCATCACGGTGACTGAAGTCAAGGGCTTCGGCCGCCAGAAGGGCCACACCGAGCTCTACCGCGGGGCCGAGTACGTGGTCGACTTCCTGCCCAAGGTGAAGATCGAAGCGGCCGTGGACGACGCCATCGTCGACCGCGTCATCGAGGCCATCGAAGGTGCCGCGCGCACCGGAAAGATCGGCGACGGGAAGATCTTCGTCACGACGCTGGAGCAAGTCGTGCGCATCCGCACGGGTGAGACGGGCAAGGACGCCCTGTAAGCCGGCCCCCGGCAAGCACACCCCCATGACATCGAGAGAAACCACGCCATCATGAAAAAACTGATTTCCATCATCGCCCTGGGCCTGGCGGCCTGGGGCTTCAGTGCGCCCGCGCTCGCGCAGGACCCTGCGGCCTCCGCCCCGGCGGCCTCCGCAGCGGCCATGGCGGCCCCGGCGTCGGCTGAAGCTTCGGCGCCTGCGATGGCCGCCGAAGCCGCGCCAGCCGCTGCCGCAGCCGCGCCTGCCGCTGCGCCGGCGCCCGTGCCGAACAAGGGCGACACGGCCTTCATGACCATCGCCACGGCCCTCGTCATCCTGATGACGATCCCGGGCCTGGCCCTGTTCTATGGCGGCCTGGTGCGCAGCAAGAACATGCTGTCGGTGCTGATGCAGGTCTTCGTGATCTTTGCGTTGATCTCGGTGCTGTGGGTCGTCTACGGCTACTCGCTCGCCTTCACGGCCAGCAACCCGTACTTCGGCACGCTGGACAAGCTGTTCCTGAGCGGCGTCACGCCCGACTCGATCGCCGCCACCTTCAGCAAGGGCGTCTACATCCCCGAGTTCACCTTCATCGCCTTTCAGGGCACCTTCGCCGCCATCACCACGGCGCTGATCGTCGGCGCCTTCGCCGAGCGCATGAAGTTCTCGGCCGTGCTGGTGTTCGCGGTGCTCTGGTTCACCTTTGCCTACCTGCCCGTGGCGCACATGGTCTGGTACTGGGACGGCCCTGACGCCATCACCGACGCCAAGAGCCTGGAAGCCGTGACGGCCAACGCCGGCGCCTTGTGGGCCAAGGGTGCGCTGGACTTCGCGGGCGGCACGGTGGTGCACATCAACGCCGCGGTCGCCGGCCTGGTGGGCGCCTACATGGTGGGCAAGCGCGTGGGCTACGGCAAGGAATCGATGGCCCCGCACAGCCTGACGCTGACGATGGTGGGCGCCTCGTTGCTGTGGGTGGGCTGGTTCGGCTTCAACGCCGGCTCCAACCTGGAAGCCAACGGCATCGCCTCGCTGGCCTTCATCAACACGGTGGTCGCCACGGCCGCCGCCACGCTGAGCTGGTGCGCTGCCGAATCCCTGCTGAAGGGCAAGGCCTCGATGCTGGGCGCGGCTTCCGGTGCGGTGGCCGGCCTGGTGGCGGTGACGCCGGCCTGCGGCTTCGTCGGCGTGGGCGGTGCACTGGTCATCGGCCTGATCTCCGGCGTGGTCTGCCTCTGGGGCGTGACCGGGCTGAAGAAGATGCTGGGTGCCGACGACTCGCTCGACGTGTTCGGCGTGCACGGCGTGGGCGGCATCATCGGCGCCTTGCTGACGGGCGTGTTCGCCAGCCCCAGCCTGGGCGGCCTGGGCGCCTGCGACTACATCGAGAACAAGTGCGGCGTGTTCCCGGGCATCGGCGCGCAGGTCTGGATCCAGGCCCAGGGCATCATCTACACCGTGATCATCTCGGGTGTGGTGGCCTTCATCGCCTACAAGATCGTCGACCTGACCATCGGTCTGCGCGTCCCTGAAGACGAGGAGCGCGAAGGCCTGGACATCAGCTCGCACGGCGAGACGGCTTACAACAAGTGATGTTCGGGGCGCGAGTGGGCTGACAGGCCGGGCCTGCAGTTCATCTCGCCAGCCGAAACCGGGGGCGCCTTTGGGCGCCCCTGTCCGTTTCCGGGCCGGTCCTTAGAATCGGACGATGGTTCCACATCTCATCACGGCGCTTTCCGGGCCGATCAACGAACTCGAACAGCGCGTGCTCGAGAGCATGCCGGCCATCGAACGCTGGTATCGGCTGGAATGGATGGAGCACACGCCGCCGTTCTATTGCTCGGTCGACCTGCGCAACGCCGGCTTCAAGCTGGCGCCGGTGGACACCAACCTCTTTCCGGCCGGCTTCAACAACCTCACGCCCGAGATGCTGCCACTGGCCGTGCAGGCGGCCATGGCGGCCATCGAGAAGATCTGCCCCGAGGCCAAGAACCTGCTGCTGATCCCCGAGAACCGCACGCGCAACAGCTTCTACCTGATGCACCTGCAGCGGCTGATGGACATCTTCACCCAGGCCGGCCTGAACGTGCGCCTGGGCCAGCCCGACGCCAGCGTGACCGAACCCGCCGTGCTGGCCTTGCCCGATGGCGGCGAACTGGTGCTGGAACCGCTGCTGCGCAGCAAGCGCAGGCTCGGCCTGAAAGACTTCGACCCCTGCACCATCCTGCTCAACAACGACCTGTCGCAAGGCCCGCTGCAGGCGCTGCAAGGCCTGCACGAGCAATACCTGCTGCCGCCGCTGCACGCCGGCTGGACGGTGCGGCGCAAGAGCCGCCACTTCGAGAGCTACGAGGAAGTGGCGAAGAAGTTCGCCAAGCTGCTGGGCATGGACCCGTGGCTCAGCAACCCCATGCACGGCCAGTGCGGGCAGGTCGACCTGCAGGACCCGGCCGGGCTGGAATGTGTGCAGAGCAACGTCGACGCCCTGCTCACGAAGGTGCGCCGCAAGTACAAGGAGTACGGCATCAACGAGCGGCCGTTCGTCGTCATCAAGGCCGACGACGGCAGCGGGGGCATGGGCCTCCTGACCGTGCGAGACGCCAAGGAGGTCGAGGAACTGCGCCATCGCGCGCCCGACCCGCGCCTGGGCGCCGGCAGCCCCGGCGACATGGCCCCCGAGGTCATCATCCAGGAAGGCGTGCCGACCTACGAACGCATGAACGACGCCGTGGCCGAGCCCGTCGTCTGCATGATCGACCGCTACGTGGTGGGCGGCTACTACCGCGTGCACGCCGAGCGCGGCATCGACGAGAACCTGAACGCGCCCGGCTCGGCCTACGTGCCGTTGGCGTTCGCGCCCCAGAACCAGTTGCCCAAGCGCGGTGTGAAGCCGGGCGCGAGCGCGCCCAACCGGTTCTACATGTACGGCGTGATCGGCCGCCTGGCCATGCTGGCGGCCAGCTACGAGCTCGAAGCCACCGACCCCGAGGCCGAGGTCTACGAGTAGCGCGACCGCGGGCGCACAATGCGTGCTGCCCGCGATGCGCCCTGACCCCCCCACTTCCACGCCAGGTGTCCTGGCCGGCTTGACCCTGGCGGCCATCGGCGTCGTCTACGGCGACATCGGTACCAGCCCGCTGTATGCGCTGAAGGAAGTGTTCGCCGAGGGCCGCGTGCCGCTGAGCCCGGGCAACATCCTGGGCATCCTGAGCCTGGTCTTCTGGACGCTGACGATCGTCGTGTCGCTGAAGTACGTGGTGCTCATCCTGCGCGCCGACAACCACGGCGAGGGTGGCCTCATCGCCATGCTCGCCCTGGCCACGCAGGCCGTGAAGGACCGGCCCAGGCTGCGCGGCCGGCTGCTGCTGCTGGGCATCTTCGGCACGGCCATCTTCTTCGGCGACGGCGTCATCACGCCGGCCATCAGCGTGCTGTCGGCCGTGGAGGGCCTGGAGATCGCGGCGCCCGGTCTGCACCGCTACGTCGTGCCCCTGACGCTGGTCGTGATCACCGCCTTGTTCGCCGCGCAGCGCTTCGGCACCGCGGCGGTGGGGCGGCTGTTCGGGCCGATCACGCTGGTGTGGTTCGCGGTGCTGGCGGTGCTGGGCGTGGTGCACATCGGCACCTATCCGCAGGTGCTGGTGGCGCTGTCGCCGCACCATGCGCTGGGCTTTGCCGTGGCGCAACCCGGGGTGGCCTTCGTCGCGCTTGGCGCCGTGGTGCTGTGCGTCACCGGTGCCGAGGCGCTGTACGCCGACCTGGGCCACTTCGGCCGTCGGCCCATCCGGCTGGCCTGGTTCATCGTGGTCATGCCGGCCCTGGTGCTGAACTACTTCGGACAGGGAGCGATGCTGCTGCAGCACCCCGAGAACGTTCGCAATCCGTTCTACGAGATGGCACCGCAGTGGGCCCTGTTCCCGTTGATCGGGCTGGCCACCGCCGCCACGGTGATCGCCTCGCAGGCCCTGATCACGGCCGCGTTCTCGGTCACCAAGCAGGCCATCCAGCTGGGCTACCTGCCGCGCCTGCGCATCGTGCACACCAGCGTGCGCGACACCGGGCAGATCTACGTGCCCTTCGTGAACTGGTCGCTCTACGGCTTCGTCGTCTTCGCGGTGGTGGTGTTCGGCAGCAGCAGCGCCCTGGCCAGCGCTTACGGCATCGCCGTCACCATCGACATGACCATCACCACGGTCATGACCTTCTTCGTCATCCGCTACGCCTGGAAGCTGCCGCTGGCCCTGTGTGTCGCCGCCACGGGCGTGTTCTTCGTCGTCGACATCATGTTCTTCGCCGCCAATGCCGTGAAGGTGCTCGAGGGCGGCTGGTTCCCGCTGGCCATCGGTGCCGGCATGTTCGGCCTGATGACGACCTGGAAGCAGGGGCGGCGCCTGCTCAGCGCACGCCTGCGCGACGAGTCGATCGACCTCGAGACCTTCCTGTCCTCGCTGTTCCTGAGCCCGCCGCTGCGTGTGCCCGGCACCGCAGTGTTCCTCAGTGCCGAGCCGGGCTCGACGCCTTTTGCCCTGCTGCACAACCTGAAGCACAACAAGGTGCTGCACGAGCAGAACCTGTTCGTCACGGTGCAGCACCACGAGAGACCCTGGGTCGGCTTCGACAAGCGCTGCGAAGTGCAGCCGCTCGGCCGCGACTGCTGGCAGGTGACACTGCACTTCGGCTTCAAGAACGACCCCGACGTGCCCGAGGCGCTGAAGCTGCTGCGGCCGCACGGCGTGCAGTTCGAGGAAATGGACACCAGCTACTTCCTCAGCCGCGACACCGTCATTCCCACCCTGGGCGGCGGCATGGCACTGTGGCGCGAGAAGCTCTTCGCCAGCATGCACCGCAATGCCTCCGGCGTGGCCGACTTCCTCAACCTGCCGACGAATCGGCTGGTCGAGCTGGGCACCAAGGTCGAGATCTGATCAGTCGGTCAGGGCCAGGCTGTAGGCCGCGGTCTGCGGGCCGCTGGGTCCGGCCGCCAGGGTGACGTTCAGCACCACGTTCACCGCCGCGCCGCCGGTGTTGGTCCAGCTCAGGCTGTAGGCCTGGCCGAGCCCGCCGCTCGACTGCGTGAGCAGCGTGCCGCCGACGCTGAGCAGCGCCAGGTTCAGGCCGATCAGCGGCCCGGGCGTGATGGTGGCGTTGAGCGTGCGGCCGGGCGCCACGCTGACGACGAAGAAGTCGGGGTCGGAGCGGAAGCTGCGCTGGCTGCTGTTGCTGGCCGCGTTCACCACCACCGGCAAGGTGCCCAGCACCTGGGCCTGGCTGCGCAGGTTGTTCGGCTCGGTTTCGGCCACCACCAGCGGCGGCGCTGCATTGATGTTCAGGAACACCGCAGAGACAGGGCCCCAGGTGCCGCTGGTGTCGCGTGCGCGCGCGTAGACGATGTGCTGGCCCACCGCCAGGCCCGCGGTGCTCAGGCCGCCGGTCAGGGCTTCGGTGGTGCCGTCGAAGGCACCGTCTGCGGCCTGCAGCGGCACCGGAACGGCCCCGGCGGCCCAGGGCGGCGTGCCGATGGTGGCTTCGGCGGCGCCGATGGCCTGGGTGGCTTCGGTGCCGTTGCTGTTGTTGAAACGGGTGTCGGTGGCACTGGCACTGAGCTGCACCACCGTGCCGGCCGCCACGCCGCTGCCCGAGGCCGTGCCGCCCAGGGTGGGCGTCAGCACGTCGGGGCCGCCCGGGGTGATGTAGGGCGTGCGCACCACCTTGGCCGCATACACCAGGGCCGGCAGGTTCTTCGGCTTCACGTCGGCCTCGTAGAACGAGCAGCTCTGGAAGAATGCGGTGCCGAGCTCGAAGGTGTAGGCGGCCACGCCCAGCTCACCGTAGCTCGGGTTGTCGCTGGTGCCGTCGGTGGGGTACAGGCCGATGCTCTGGGTGGGCGAATAGCCGTTGAAGAACGCGAAGCGCCGGCCCAGGGTCTGCAGCGCGGCGCCGTTGGGCGCCGGCGTGGCCGTGTCGCCCCAGGGCCAGAGCACGAGCTGGCTGAAGCTGTGGATGTCCAGGTGGATGCCGCTGGTGTCGGCCGGCGCGGCGTCGCCGGGGTTGGGGCCGCGGCGGTCGGGCCAGAGGTTGCGGATGTAGCCTTCGACGGCCTGGGTTTCGGGTTCTGAGGCGGCAAACGGCCCGCGGTAGGTCAGGTTGCACTGCGACCCGCTGCTGCCCTGGCCGGCCGTGGTGTTCCAGCTGAAGCCGAAGTTGCGGTTCAGGTCGACGCCGCGGGTGTTGGTGTTGGCGCAGAAGGCGTTGTCGACGTTCTTGCGCCAGGACAGGCCGGTCTCGGCGCGCTTGCGGCCGTCGGGGTTGGTGTGCAGCAGCAGGTGCACTTCGTGGTGATCGAGGATCCAGGTCGCGTCGGCGTTCGTGCCGTGGCCATTGACGAGCCACTTCGCGAACTCCAGCACCAGCGGCGCGGTGGTGTATTCGCGGGCATGGATGGCGCTGTTGACGAAGAGCTTGGGCTTGCCTTCGGGCGGCGCGGCAACGGCGCTGTTGCTCAGCTTCAGCACCTTCAGGTCGTAGCCGCTGGCGGCGTTCTGCGTCTTCAGCCACGACGGCCCGGCGTTGACCCAGCTGCCCAGCGTGGGCCGGGCCGCGATCAGCGCGTCGGCGGCGGCGAAGGTCTCCTCGACGGTTTCGTAGCAGGCAAAGCCGGGGATCGATCGTGGTTCCTCGCGCGCGCCCCCTGCCGAGGCGCGGCGCGCGGCCTCGATCTGGAAGCGGGTCAGCGCGTCGTTGCGGCGCACGATGAATTCGGTGGCGGGCTCGAAGCGGAAGCCGAAGCGGCGCAGGCGCTCCATGTCGCGCGTGTCGAGCTGCATCACCAGGAAGCCGCCCTCGTAGTCGCTTTCCAGCAGATTGGCGTGGAAGCTGATGGCGGCCTTGCGGGCGATGTCCAGGTTCGGGAAGTAGGCCTTCCAGACGTCGGTGGCCTGCTTTTCCATTTCCAGCAGGTCGTGCAGCGATGTCGTGCCTTCAGGCGCTGTCGGCGCGGGGGTCTTCGTCTGCGCAGCCGACGGCAGGCTGGTCGCGGCGAGGAACGACGTGGCCAGCAAGGTGGCCAGCAAGGAACGGGTGAACAGCGGAGCGTTGGGCTTCAAGGCGGGTCCTTTGGCAGACGGGGGGTCTGCCGCGGACTCTATCGCCTGGAGCGGCGGCCGTCGCCTTCAGGCCGCGAGCAGCTGCGTGAACAGGGGGTCGCGGCGCGAGCGTGGCCGATAGCTGCCCAGGCGGCGCGCGATCTCGGCGATGTGTTCGGGCGTCGTGCCGCAGCATCCGCCGGCGATGTTCAGGAAGCCGGCCTTGGCGAACTCTTCCAGCAACGACCCGGTGACCTGGGGCGTCTCGTCGAAGCCGGTGTCGCTCATCGGGTTGGGCAGCCCGGCGTTCGGGTAGCAGCTGATGTAGGTGTCGGCAGCCACCTTCGACAGCTCTTCGATGTAGGGCCGCATCACCGCGGCGCCCAGCGCGCAGTTCAACCCCACCGCCAGCGGCCGCGCATGGCGCACGCTGTGCCAGAAGGCAGCCACGGTCTGGCCGCTCAGGATGCGGCCCGAGGCGTCGGTGACGGTGCCCGACAGGATCACCGGCAGGCGCTCGCCGGTTTCTTCCATGAGCTCGTCCAGCGCGAAGATGGCGGCCTTGGCGTTGAGGGTGTCGAAGATGGTCTCGACCAGGAACACGTCGCAGCCACCTTCCAGCAGGCCCTCGGCCTGCTCGCGATAGGCGGCGCGCAGCTCGTCGAAGCTGGTGTTGCGCGCCCCCGGGTCGTTGACGTCGGGGCTGATGCTGGCGGTGCGCGGGGTGGGGCCCAGGGCGCCGGCCACGAAGCGCGGCTTGTCCGGGGTGCTGTACTCGTCGGCGACCGAGCGCGCCAGGCGCGCTGCCGCCACGTTCATCTCGCGGGCGATGTCGGCCAGGCCATAGTCTTCCTGGGCGATGGAGGTGGCCCCGAAGGTGTTGGTCTCGATCAGGTCGGCACCGGCCGCGAGGTATTGCGCGTGGATGGTGCGGATGACGTCCGGGCGGGTCAGCACGAGCAGGTCGTTGTTGCCCTTCAGGTCCTTGCCATGCGTGGCGAAGCGCGTGCTGCGGAAATCGGCCTCGCCCAGCTTCCAGCGCTGGATCATCGTGCCCATGGCGCCGTCGATGATGGCGATGCGACGGGCCAGCACCTCGGCCAGGGCGCCGCCGCGGGTGTAGGCGGCCGACGCCGGGTTCGGAGCCGGGGAAGCCAGGGGCACGGGTGCGTCGCTCATCTGCGGGATTGTACGGAGAGGCGCTGTTCTTCGCCCGGCTGCGGGCCCGGGGCATCAGCCGTTCAAGGCCGCCGGCAGGGTCGGGTCGAACAGCGACGGGCGGAAGACGCCGTTGCCGGTGACACCGTCGTCCTCGGCCCACAGCGCCAGGGCAACGGGCGTCATCGGCTTGGCGAACAGGTAGCCCTGCAGTTCGTCGCAGCCCATGCCCACCAGCAGGTCGCGCTGGGCCTCGGTTTCCACGCCCTCGGCCACCACGCGCAGCTCCAGCATGTGCGCCATCTGCACGATGGCCTGGGCGATGCCGCGGGCGTCGGCGCTGCTGGCCAGGTCGGTGACGAAGGCCCGGTCGATCTTCAGTTCGGCCGCCGGCAGCTTGCGCAGGCTGGCCAGGCTGGAGTGCCCGGTGCCGAAGTCGTCGATCGACACGTGCAGCCCGGCCCGGCCCAGCCGGTCGAAAGCGGCCCGGGTGTGCGCGGTGTCCTCCATGGCCACCGACTCGGTGATCTCCACCGTCAGTCGTTCCGGGCGCACCTCGTGGCGGCGGATGCTGGCCTCGATCAGGTCGACCAGATCGTCCTGGCGCAGCTGATGGCCGGAGATGTTGACGGCCACGCGCATGCGCAGGCCCTGCTCGCGCCATTCGGCGGCCTGCCGGCAGGCTTCCTCGATGACCCACGCGCCGATGCGCCGGATCAGGCCGTGGCGCTCGGCCAGCGGGATGAACACCACCGGGCTGACCATGCCGCGCCGGGGGTGCTGCCAGCGCAGCAGCGCTTCGGCCCCGGTGACCTGCAGGCTGCGCGCATCGATCTTGGGTTGGTAGAACAGCTGCAGCTGGCCGCGGTCGACGGCGCTGCGCAGGTCCTGCAGCAGTTCGGCCTGTTCGCGCATGTCGACCGCCATGGTCGCGTCGAAATGGGCATAGGCGGCGCCGCCACCCAGCTTCACGCTGCGCATGGCCAGTGCCGCGTGCGGCATCAGCTTCGGCCGCGAGCCGTGTTCGGGGTAGACGGCAATGCCGATCGAGGCCGTCAGCGAGATGTCCAGCCCGTCCACCTGCAGCGGTTCCTGCATGCTGGCCAGCAGGCGCTCGGCCATGCGCGTCGCGAGTTCGAGTCCGCCTTCGACCATGACCAGGAATTCATCGCCGGCCAGGCGTGCGGCCAGGGCTTGGTCGCCCGCACCGGCATTCAGCCGGCCGGCCATCGCGGTCAGCACCGCGTCGCCCACGCGCATGCCGTAGCCCTCGTTGACCGGGCGGAAGTTGTCCAGCGCCACCACCAGCAGACTCAGCTGGCGCGTGCCGCGGTCGCAGGCGAACACCGCCTCGTCGAGCGCGGTCTCGATCTCGGCGCGCGTCAGCAGGCCAGTAAGGGCGTCGCGCGAGCGCAGCGCGTCGATCTGCGTGGTGGCAGTCTCCAGCCGGCGGCGCAGGTGCTGCCCGCGGGCGTCCTGGCGCCGCAGCCTGAACGCCCCGAAGCCGGCCAGCAGCGCCAGCACCGCCACGGCCAGCATCCACGCCCAGCTCGGCACGCCCGCACCCAGTCCCACCATGTCGACCCCATCGCCCATGGCCGGTTATCGACCGACACCGCCGGGCCTTGAACCGGTCTCACGGATGGGTGGCCGGCCGCCTTCGTCAGGACTGCACGAAACCCATGCCGCGGCGCTGGCGCACGCCCGGCTTGACGCGGTGTTCGCCTTCCAGCTGCGACAGGAAGGCGTCGGGCTCGAAGGCCGCACCCAGGATCTCGACCTGGCGCTGCACCGCCGCGAAATCGCCCGGCACCAGCTGGTCCAGCGCGGCCAGGCGCTGGTCCTGTTCGGGCGTCAGCGCCGCGGCGTCGCCGGCCAACGCCTCGGCCACGAACATGCGGGTGCGCTGGGCCCGGGTCAGCGGCTGGAAGCGGATCTTGAAGGTGAAGCGGCGGAGCGCGGCTTCGTCGAGGTCGTCGAAGCTGTTGGTGGTGCAGATGAAGATGCCGGTGAAGCGCTCCATGCCCTGCAGCATCTCGTTCACCTCGGTAACCTCGTAGTGGCGTTCGGCCATGCGCCGGCTGCGCAGGAAGCTGTCGGCCTCGTCGAGCAGCAGCACCGCGCCTTCGGTGGCGGCTTCCTCGAACATGCGGGCCATGTTCTGCTCGGTCTCACCGACGAACTTGCTGGCGATGTCGCTGGTCTGGCGCACCATCAGCGGCCGCTGCAGGGCCTGCGCGATGTGTTCGGCCAGTGCGGTCTTGCCGGTGCCCGGCGCGCCGTGGAAGCACAGCGTGCCGTGGCCGCGGCGCTGCAGCGCTTCGATGATGCGCGGCACCTCGAAGCGGCATTCCACGTTCAGCAGCCCCAGGTCGTAGGCGGTGGGCACTTCGCGCGGAGGGCGTTCGGCCTTGCCGGCGCTGCCGAGCGCCAGGTCGGCATGGGCCAGCTGGCGCAGCAGCAGGGCCTCGAAGTCGGCTGGCGGGGCATGGCCAGTGTGCGCCAGCCGCGCGAATCTCACGGCGGTGCGCACCTGTGCCGGCGTCAGGCCGCGGCGCTCGGCCAGCCTGGCGGCGAAGTCGGGGCTCACCGGCGCGTCATCCAGTGCGCGCGCCACCAGGCCCAGGCGGGCGCCGGGCGGCGGGCTCAGCAGGCGCAGGTGGTACTGGAAGCGGCGGCGGAAGGCCGGGTCGATCTGCTCGATGCGGTTGGTCACCCAGATCACCGGCACCGGGTTGGTTTCCAGGATCTGGTTCACCCAGGCCTTGCCGCCGACGCTGTTGCCGGGCGGGGCGTCGCCGTTGTCCATGCGCGCGATCAGCTGGGCCGCTTCGTTGCTGATCGGCGGGAACACATCCTCGACTTCGTCGAACAGCAGCGCCACCTGCTCGCTGCCTTTCAGGAAGACCTGGCTGATCTGCAGGCTGCGGTAGCGGTCGCGCCCGCTCAGGCTGTTGCCGTCGCGGTCGGCATATTCCACTTCGTACAGTTGAAGCCCGGCGGCGGCGGCGCAGACCTTGGCCAGTTCGGTCTTGCCCGTGCCCGGCGGGCCGTACAGCAGCACGTTCACGCCGGCTTCCTTGCGCGTGTTGGCGTGGCGCAGCAGCGTGGTCAGCACCTGCACGTCTTCGGCCACGAAGGCAAAGTCGGCCACGCCCAGCTCGCTGGCCCGGGCCGGGCGGGTGAACACCGCCATCAGCTCGCCCGGGGCCTGGTATTCCCGCATCAGCACCGGCGGCAGCTGCTCGCTGACCTTCATCAGGTCGGCCAGGTCGGTGATGTTCTGCTCGCTGACGAGGTTCTCGACCATGCCGATGCGTTCGAGGCGCGAGCCGGCACGCAGCGCCTCGGCCAGTTCGCGCGCGTCGACGCCGGCGGCGCTGGCCAGTGCGGCATAGGCCTCCTGCGCATTGCTGACCTTGAACTCGACGAGCAGGCCGCGCAGGTCGCGCTGGCAGCGTGCCAGCGTGCCGTAGAGCAGCAGCGCACGTTCGGCCGGGTTCAGCTGCAGCAGGCCGGCCAAGGCGTCGATGTTGGTCTGGACCAGTGCGCTGTCCTGCTTCAGGCGCCGTGCCATCCAGTCGCAGCTGGCGGCCAGCATCGTCAGCAGGTCTTTTGGCGCGTCCTTGACGTATTCGTCGATGTAGAAGAAGAGGGTGCCTTCTTCGTAACTCCCGCGCCAGCCGCCATGGCGTTCGAGAAACGCGGCGTCGCTGAGGGCTTCATGGCCGCGCCAGGGTGTGCTGCCCTTGCAACGCCTGGCAAGAAAGGCACGCACCCGACCCAGCACCGGCAGGGGCCAGACCAGATGCCGGCCGACGATCGACAGCAGGCTGTTGCAGTCGCGCCGCAGGTTGAAGCGGCCGGCCTGCCCCAGGGTGAGCGTGAGGACGAAGTGCGAGCACAGCAGGTCGAGCACAGGCGCCTGCGCCAGGCCGGGGGAAAGCAGGGTTCGAGGGTCTGGCGCGCGTGCCATGGGGCCACCTCCTGCGGAAGCTGCCGCGGTGCGGTCATGTTGACCGAGCGCGCGGGCCCGCACAAGTGCCGGTGAATTGCCAGGCCCGAGCCTGGCGCCCGTTCAGTGCAAGACCACGGGCTGCACCGCCGATTCGGTGAAACCAGCGATGAAATCGTCGAACTGGTCTTCGCTGGGCCCGCTTTCGGCCAGCGACTGCACGCCGGCGCGGAAGCGTTCTGCCAGGGCGCCCTGGATGAACACTTCGCGACGGGCGAACTTGTCGACGATCTCGAATCCGCCCAGGGCCGCGACCAAGGGCGGCGAAAGCGCTGCGTCCGCGGCAGGGACCGGAAGGTCGAACTGGACGACGGCGAAGCTGTCCGAGTTGTAGAGCAATTGCATGCGTGGAACCTCCAGCACCGTACATCGGTACGAGACCGCGCAAATCAAGGCTTGGACCGCAATAGCCAGACGCTTTCCCACTCGCCCGGCGGCGCCGACAGGCGCAATCGCAAGGGCAGGTGGTGGTCGGCGGGGTCCAACCAGACCTCGACCTGCAGGTCGTAGGCGTGCTGCGCGTCGCGCTGCAATGCCAGGGCCGTGGCGCTCTGGCCGTCGGCCAGTGTCACGCTGTCCGGGCCGCGCACCTGGAACACCCAGGTGGCCGGCGGCCCGCGCGGGCCGGCCACGGCCAGCACCACGCGGGCACCGGGCCGCGCCAGCATGGCGTCGGCCTGCAGCACCGCGGCCAGCTGCAGCAGCCAGCTCAGGCGGTCCTGTCCGCCGGCGGGCCAGGGGTGGGGCTCGCCACCGCCGCTGCCGCGCACCTGTCCGGTGGCCATGTCGAAGTTCGTGGCGCGCTGGTCGCGGCCACGGCGGCGCTCGACATGGCGCTCCGGAACCAGCCCGGCCGGGCCGACATGGCCCTGGCTGACGGCGCCCAGGCCGTCCAGGTCGCCGCCCTCCGCCATCAGCGACAGCTGGTAGCCCTGTGCATGTGGGGCCCAGCTGAGCCGCGCCGGGCTGCTCCGGCCGCCGCGTTGCAGCTGGTAATGGCGGGTGGCGGCGGGCGGCAGGACCGCTGCGTAGGTGGGCCAGGGCGGGGCTTCGGAGGCTTCCGTCGATGGCGGTTCGATCGCTTGGGCCTCGCGTTCCAGGGTCGACATCGCCCGCGCTGGCGCTGAGGCGGGCGCTGGATCGGGCATCTGCCGTGCCACAGCCCCGGTCGACGACGGCAGGACGGCAGCGGCCGCCAGGGCAGGTGCCCGCGCGGCTGCCTCGGAACGTAGGGCCGGGGTGGGCGTCGGCAAGGCCAGCGGAACGCGGGGCGCATGGGCCGGCGGCGCCAGCAGCCGCAGCTGCAGCCCCGCCGAGGGCACCTGCGGCGGTGCGGGTGCGGGTCCGGGCGCTGCACCGAGCCCGACGAGATGCCCGGCGACCACCGCCAGGGTCAGCAGCAACGCCGCCCCCTGGCGCCTTGAGCCGGAGGGCGGTGTCAGCAGGGTCTGACGGGGCATGGCCATCGCGGGACAATGCTGGCATCGCGCCGCTTCTGGCGCATCGCCCTGAAGGTGCCCACCCCCCGGGGCGCCCACCCCCGCCCGCATGAAGATCGCCACCCTCCACGACGGTTCCCGCGACGGCCAGCTCGTCGTCGTCTCGCGCGACCTCGCCAGCGCCCATTTCGCCGCCCACATCGCCGGCACCCTGCGGCAGCTGCTGGACGACTGGAACTTCATCAGCCCCCAGCTCGAGGATCTCTACGCCAGCCTGAACGGTGGCAAGTCGCGCCACGCGTTCGCGTTCGACCCGCGCGCCTGCCTTGCGCCGTTGCCGCGCGCGCATCTGTGGGCGCCCGGCCCGGCGCTGGCGCGCAGCGACGCCTTCCTGCGGCCCCTGGCCGCGGTCTCGCTGCCACTCGACGCCAGCCTGCCCTGCCGCGTGCAGCTGGCCGCCGTCACGGGCGACGTGGCCCTGGGCGCCGATGCCGACACGGCCCTCGACGGCGTGCGCCTGCTGATGCTTGCCGCCAGTTGGGGCGCGGCCGACGCGGTGCTGGCCACGGCCTTCAGCCCGGTGGCCGCCACGCCCGACGAGATCGGTCCCGGCTGGCAGAACGGGTGGCCAACCCTGCCGCCCAGCCTGCGTCGGCGCGGTTCCACCTGCCCGTTGGCCGCGGCAACCGAAGGCTCCGCCGACTTCGGCGCGCGCATCTCGGCCCTCGCCCGCTGGCAGGCCCTGGGCGCGGGCAGCCTGGTCGGCGGCTGTGCCGTGGACGCCGGCAGCGGCTGGTCGGAAGGGGACAGCCTGCAGCTCGAACTGCCCGGCAGCGACGGCCACAGCGTGCTCGGCGCGCTGCTGGTGCAGGCCGGGTCACCGTCGGTGGTGGCCATCGCCTCGGCGGCCGATTCGGTACCGTGAACGACCTCCCTGGCTGGGTCAAGCACGGCACCGTGTGGATGCTGCTGGGCCTGGGTGTGTTCCTCGGCATCCAGACCTGGCAGTCGCGCGCTGCCGCCACCCGCTTCGTCGTCGAGGGCAGCGTCGTCGAGATCCAGCGCAGCCCCGACGGCCACTACCACTGGCGCGGCCGTCTGAACGGGCGCGAGGTCGAGTTCCTCGTGGACACCGGTGCCACCGGCACCGCCATTCCACAGGCCCTGGCCGACGAGCTGGGCTTGACCCAGGTCGGCCAGGTGCGCTCGTCCACCGCCGGCGGCGTTGTCACCGGCAACGTCGTCGTCGCCGACCTGGAGCTCGCAGGTGGCGTGCGCGCAGACCGTCTGCGCATCACCGCCCTCGGCGGGCTGGGCTCGCCGCTGCTCGGCATGGACGTGCTCGGCCGGCTGCGCTGGCAGCAGAACGACGGCCGCCTGCGGGTGGAGCTGGGCGGGCAGAGGTGAAGGGGTCGCCGGCGCTGCCCGGCAGGCTGCTGCCACCGGCTTGCGGCTGGATCTTCCTCGCGCTGCTGCTGGTGTGCGCATGGGCGTGGCCGGTGGCATGGGCGCAAGCCGCCCCGGAGGCGGCCGACTCGCTGCCAGCCACCGAGACTTGCCCGCCCCACGTTCCGCCGGTGCGCGGCGCCGGCCCGGCCCGCGACCGGGGGATGTTGTGGCGGCTGCAGCGCGACGGCCGCACCTCCTATCTCTACGGCACCGTGCATGTGGGTCGCCCGCAATGGCAGCGGCCTGGCCCGCGGGTGGCCGCTGCGCTGGCAGCGAGCGACACGCTGGCATTGGAGGTCGACGTCGACGACCCGGCCCTGATGCAACAGCTCAACGATGCCGCACTCCTGGAACAGGGCCGGCCTGCAGGGGATGCCGGCGCAGCCCCGGCGCTGTCGCCCGTGCTGCAGCAGCGCCTGGCGCTGGCGGCCCGGCGCAGCTGCGTGCCCCTGGTGGCCCTGGCGGGCCTGCCACCCTTGATGCAGGCGGCCACGCTGACCCTGCTGGACGCACGCTGGCTCGGGCTGGACGCCACCTTCGGCCAGGAACGGTCGCTGGCGGCCCTGGCCAGATTCCGCGGTCAACGCATCCTGAGCCTGGAAACGCTGGCACATCAGACCGCGGCTCTCCAGCCCGAGCGGCCGGAAGAGGCCGAACTGCAGCTCGCCGAGGCCCTGCAGCAGCTGGAAGACGGCAGCGCCAGGCGGGCGCTGCTGCGCCTGATCGACGCCTGGGAGCGGGGTGACCTGGCCATGCTCGAACGTTACGAGGACTGGTGCGAGTGCCTGCCCGGCGCGGCCGACCAGCAACAGCTGGCCCGGCTGAACGACAGCCGCAACCCGCATCTGGCCCAGGGCATCGTGGCTGAGCACGCCCGCGGCAGGCGTGTCTTCGCCGCCGTCGGCGCCCTGCACATGACCGGCCCGGCAGCGTTGCCCAGGCTGTTGGCAGAGCACGGGTTCGTGGTGCAGCGTGTCGATCTGGCCTGGCGCAGACCCGGGTCGGTGCAGGGGTCGTCCAGATAGGCAGCCCCTTTGCCGCAGGCGCACAATGCACCCGCACGCTGGAATGGTGACAGGGGAACAGAATGGCTGCAGGTCTGGACTTCGCCGGGATGGTGCCCGGCTTCGACTTTCTGCAAGGCCTGATGAAGGGTGCCGGGGCGGCCATGCCGCCCATGGGGCAGTGGGTGGCGCCCACGCTCGACCCGGCCGAACTGGACAAGCGCATCGGTGAGCTCAAGACCGTCCAGTTCTGGCTCGAACAGAACGCCAAGCTGCTGGGCAGCACCATCCAGGCCATGGAAGTGCAGCGCATGACCCTGGCGACCCTGCAGACGATGAACCTGCCGCTGGCCGACCTGCGCGATGCACTGGCCATCAAGCCGCCCTCGGCCCAGGCCGCCGCCGCGGCCTCACCGTTCGCGGCCTTCATGATGCCGCCCGTGGCCGAACCCTTGGCCGAGCCGGTCCCGGAGCCCGTGGCGGCACCCGTGGCCAGCGGTTCTTCCGCCGAGCCTGCCGTCGACCCGATGAAGTGGTGGGGTGCACTGACCCAGCAGTTCACGGAGATCGCTGCGAAGGCCATGCAGGCCGGCGCGACCGACCCGTCGCCCGTCAAAGCCAGGGCGAATCGGGCAGCGGAGAAACAAGCAAGCGGCGAGAAGGCGGCGGCGGTGAAGTCGCCTGCCAGGAAGAAGCCGGCCGCCGGGCGTTCATCGGCCAAGGCCGGTGCGGTGGCAGGTCGCAGCCCGAGCAAACGTCGCACCTGAAGCCGAGGCCACCGTGAACGAATTCCTCGTCGGCCACGCCACCCATCCCGACTGGCGCGGCGCGCTCGCCCTGGCGGCTGCGCAGGTCGAAGCCGGGCGTGCGCGCCAGGACAGCAGCGCCGCGGGCCCGCTTTCGCTGGGCTTCATCTACCTCACCGATCATTACGCGGTGCAGGCCGATGCGGTGCTGGCCGAACTGCGCCAGCGCTGGCCCGGGGTGTCCTGGGTCGGCAGCGTCGGGCTTGGCGTGGCCGCCAGCGGCGTCGAGTACTTCGACGAGCCGGCGTTGGTGCTGATGATCGGCACGCTGCCGGCCGGGCGCTTCGAGGTCTTCTCGGGTGCGCGCAAGCTGCAGCGCATCGACCCCTTCAGCGCCCTGGTGCACGCCGACCCGCAGACCCCCGATCTGGCCGAACTGATCGGCGAGATGAGCGACCGCACCAGCAGCGGCTATCTGTTCGGCGGGCTCTGCGCCTCGCGCGGCCGGCAGCTGCACATTGCCGACGGCGTCTGGCAAGGCGGCTTGTCGGGCGTGGCCTTCACGCGCGACGTGGCGCTGATCTCGCGCGTGACCCAGGGCAGCCAGCCGGTCGGGCCGACCCGGCGCATCACCGCGGCCGAGCGCCACGTCGTGCTCGAACTCGACGGCCGGCCGGCGCTGCCCTGCCTGCTCGCCGACCTGGGCCTGGCCAATCTGGACAACCCCCGCGAGGTGCTGCCGCGGCTGCGCAATACCCTGGTGGGCCTGACCGACGAACACGACACCGCGCTGGCCCTGGGCGGGCGCGACGGTGGGCAGTTCGGCGTCGACACGCGCGTGCGCCATCTCATCGGCCTGGACCCGGGACGCCAGGCGGTGGCCGTGGCCGAGCAGCTGCAGGTGGGCATGCGTCTGGCGTTTTGCATGCGCGACGTGCAGGCGGCGCGGCGTGATCTGGTGCGCGTGTGCAGCGAGATCCGCGAAGAGCTGAGCCCCGACAGCCAGATGCTGCCCTTGGGCGATGTCGCGGACATGGCCGAGCGCCCGCCCCGCGACGGCGCTTCCGCCCGCACCATGTCGCCCGCCGAGCCCGCGCCTGTGTCCGAGCGGCGCATCCTGGGGGCGCTGTACGTCAGCTGCTCGGGCCGGGGCGGACCCCACTTCGGTGGACCGTCGGCGGAACTGAAGATCGTCCAGCATGCCTTGGGCGAGGTGCCCCTGGCCGGTTTCTTCGCGGGCGGCGAGATCGCCCGCCACCACTTGTACGGCTACACGGGCGTGCTCACGGTGTTCACCGGCCAGGCTTGAAGCGGCGGCGCCACCCCCAACCCATGGCGGGTCCAAGGGGCAAGGCCGTCGATGCGGCCGATGCGCTGAACAGGACCCCCCATCCACGGGGGAAGCCCCAGACTCCGTGGGTAGAAGCGGCCGTCCGCGTGGTCCACTGTCATACGAAGGTCCAGCGTCCGCTGGCAAAACCCCTTTTCCCTACGTCAGGAGTCGGTCGATGAAGTTTCCGCGTTTGATCCTTGCCAGTGCCCTGGCCGCCTGCGGGCTGGCTGCCATGTCCTCGGCCCAGGCCGCGTCCTGGGCCTTCAGCTACACCGGCCCGGGCATCGTCGCCAGCGGCACGATCACCACGGCCGGCGCTGCGCTGACCCCCGAAGACATCCTGAGCATCACCGGCGTTCGCAACGGCGTGTCCATCACCGGCCTGGTGGGCCTGGAAGAAGACGGCAACTTCAGCTACGACAACAAATTCACGATTGCGCAGCCGAACTTCAGCGACGGTGGCATGCTGTTCAGCCTGGCCAATGGCGGCCTGAACACCAACGTGTACTTCTTCAACGGCGTCTACAACGAGGTCTATGTCGACGGTCTCGAAGTCTTCGACACGCCCATCAGCTGGTCAGTGACGGCCGTGCCCGAGCCCGCCACCGCTTTGTCGATGCTGGCCGGTCTGGGCTTTCTGGCCCTGAGCCTGCGAAAGGCCCGCAGCGCGCAGTGAACGCGGCACCTGCCGCCAGACCCAAGGCTGCTTCGGCAGCTTTTTTGAGTCTGTGCCTGGCGGGCCGCGTGGGCCCGAGGTCCCTGGTCGAATCAGTGTTGACTTTCCGCCCCCCAACCGCAGCGGGGTGCTGCCGCTAAAGTCGGCAGCATGAACGCACCCGATCGCGGCCTGGTCGCCGCCACAGAACGCTCCGCCGAGCGCGTTTCCCGCCAGCACGAGGTGGTGAAGGCCCTGTCGGCCCTGTTGCCGGCGCACGCACTGCTGTGGCAGAGCGAAGACACCGTGCCTTATGAATGCGACGGCCTCACGGCCTACCGCGAGCGCCCCCTGGTCGTGGCCCTGCCGGAAACCGAAGCCCAGGTGGCGGCGGTCCTGAAAACCTGCCACGCCCTGCAGGTGCCGGTGGTGGCACGCGGGGCCGGCACCGGGCTGAGCGGCGGCGCCATGCCGCACGGGCTGGGCGTCACGCTGTCGCTGGCCAAGTTCAACAGGATCGTCAAGATCGACCGCGAGGCCCGCACCGCCACCGTGCAGTGTGGCGTGCGCAACCTGGCCATCAGCGAAGCAGCGGCACCTTACGGCCTGTATTACGCGCCCGACCCGAGCAGCCAGATCGCCTGCACCATAGGCGGCAACGTGGCCGAGAACAGCGGCGGCGTGCACTGCCTGAAGTACGGCCTGACGCTGCACAACGTGCTGCGCGTGCGTGGCCTCACCGTCGAAGGCGAAGCGGTCGAGTTCGGCGGCCTGGCCCTGGACACGCCCGGCCTCGACCTGCTGCCGCTGGTGGTGGGCAGCGAAGGCATGCTGGCGGTGACGCTGGAGGTGACCGTGAAGCTGGTGCCCAAGCCGCAACTGGCGCGCTGCATCATGGCCAGCTTCGACGACGTGCGACATGCCGGCGACGCCGTGGCCGCGATCATCGCCGCGGGCATCATCCCGGCCGGCCTGGAAATGATGGACAAGCCCATGACGGCCGCCGTCGAGGACTACGTCCACGCCGGTTACGACCTGAACGCCGCCGCCATCCTGCTGTGCGAGAGCGACGGCACGCCTGAAGAAGTGGCCGAGGAGATCGACCGCATGCTGGACGTGCTGACCGGCGCCGGCGCCACGCGCGTGGAAGTCAGCCGCGACGAAGCCCAGCGCCTGCGCTTCTGGAGCGGCCGCAAGAACGCCTTCCCGGCCAGCGGGCGCATCAGCCCCGACTACATGTGCATGGACAGCACCATCCCGCGCAAGCGCCTGGCCGACATCCTGCTGGCCATCGCCCAGATGGAAGTGAAGTACGGCCTGAAGTGCTGCAACGTCTTCCACGCCGGCGACGGCAACCTGCACCCGCTGATCCTGTTCGATGCCAACGACCCGGACCAGCTGCACCGCTGCGAGCTCTTCGGTGCCGACATCCTGGAAACCAGCGTCGCCATGGGGGGCACCGTCACGGGCGAGCATGGCGTGGGCGTGGAAAAGCTCAGCAGCATGTGCGTGCAGTTCAGCCCCGAGGAACGCGAGCAGATGTTCGCGGTCAAGCGTGCTTTCGACAGCCGGGGGCTGCTCAACCCGGGCAAGGTCATCCCGACCCTGCAGCGCTGTGCCGAATACGGAAAGATGCACGTGCGCAAGGGCCTGCTGCCGTTCCCGGAACTGGAGCGCTTCTAGATGGCCGACGCGGCACTCGTGCGCCTCGTCGACCAGGTGCAGACGGCCCGTGCGCAGGGCGGACGGCTGAACATCGTCGGCGGCAACACCAAGGCCTTCTATGGCGAGCCGGCCGATGCCGACGCCCAGCCGCTGGACGTGCGTGGCCTGGCCGGCATCAGCAGCTACGAACCGAGCGAGCTGGTGTGCACCGCGCGTGCCGGCACGCCGCTGGCCGAGCTGGAGGCGACGCTGGCCGAGCAGGGCCAGTGCCTGCCCTTCGAGCCGCCCCGGTTTGGCGAAGGCGGCACGGTCGGGGGCATGGTCTGCGCCGGCCTGGCCGGGCCGGCGCGCGCGGCCGTGGGCGGCGTGCGCGACTACGTGCTGGGGGCCACGCTGCTGAACGGGCGCGCCGAACTGCTGAGCTTCGGCGGCACGGTCATG
Source organism: Burkholderiales bacterium (assembly GCA_031411875.1). Lineage (GTDB taxonomy): Bacteria > Pseudomonadota > Gammaproteobacteria > Burkholderiales > Burkholderiaceae_C > Rubrivivax. The sequence goes on from JANOBX010000088.1 coordinate 22,118, forward strand.
AAGAACGTCGCCGGGTACGACCTGTCGCGCGCCCTCGCGGGCAGCCTGGGGGTGCTGGGCGTGCTGTGCGAGGTGTCGCTGAAGGTGCTGCCGTTCGCGCCCGCCACGCTGACGCTGCGCATGGAAACGGACCAGGCCAGCGCCTTGAAACGCCTGAACGAATGGGGTGGCCAGCCGCTGCCCTTGAACGCCAGCGCCTGGTGGGACGGCATGCTCGTGCTGCGCCTGGCCGGTGCTGCCGCGGCCGTTCGCGCGGCGCACGAGAAGCTGGGCGGCGAGATCATCGAAGCCACGCTGGCGGCCGGCTTCTGGCAGGGGCTGCGCGATCACCGCGACGAATTCTTCGCCGGGGCCGAGCGGGCAGTCGCCGGCGGTGCCGGGTTGTGGCGGCTGTCGGTGCCGCAGACCGCGTCGCCCCTGGCCCTGCCTGGCGAACAGCTGGTGGAATGGGGCGGCGCGCAGCGCTGGCTGTGCACGCCCCTGCCCGTGGCGAAGGTGCGGGAAGCCGCTGCAGCCCTGGGCGGCCATGCCACGCTGTTCCGCGGCACCGACAAGCGCGCCGGCGCCTTCACGCCGCTGCAGGCGCCGCTGGACCGCATCCACCGCGACCTGAAGGCGGCTTTCGACCCTGAAGGCATCTTCAACCGCGGCCGCCTGGTGCCTGGTCTGTGAAGGCCGCGGCCGACCTGGCGCGCTACTACGCGTGCCGCGCTGCGGAATACGACCGCATCTACGCCCGGCCCGAGCGCCAGGCCGACCTGCGCGCCATCGCGGCTGTGCTGCCGGCCGAGTTTGCCGACCGCAGAGTCCTGGAAATCGCCTGCGGCACCGGCTGGTGGACGCCGCATGGCGCGCGCGACGCCCGCCACTGGCTGGCCACCGACCTCAACCCCGAGACCCTGGCCATCGCGCGGACCAAGCCGCTGCCGGACTGCGTGCGCTTCGCCGAAGCGGATGCCCATGACCTGCGCACCGTGGGCGCAGGCCATTTCGACGCGGCGTTCGCCGGCTTCTGGTGGAGCCACGTGGCCGTGCAGCAACTGCCCGAGTGGCTGGGCCACCTGCACGCCCGGCTGATGCCGGGCGCGCATGTCGTGTTCATCGACAACCTGTACGTCGAAGGCAGCAGCACCCCCGTTCACCGCCGCGACGAGCACGGCAACAGCTTCCAGCTTCGCCGGCTCGAAGACGGCAGCACCCATGAGGTGCTGAAGAACTTTCCGCAACGCGACGAGGCGGAGGCCATGCTGGGGCCCGTCGCAACGGGTGTTCGCTGGTCGAACTGGGAGCACTACTGGGTGCTGGCCTACGACCTGCGCTCGAACGCCTGCGACGGGTCCCGCCCGTCCTAGTCCCGCCGACACCCTGTCACCCCGAGATCATGCAAACCCATCTGGCCCCCGAATTCAAAGGCACGAGCGACGGCGAGGCGGCCGAGGCCATTTTGCGCAAGTGCGTGCACTGCGGCTTCTGCACCGCCACCTGCCCCACCTACCAGCTGCTCGGCGACGAGCTCGACGGCCCGCGCGGCCGCATCTACCTCATGAAGCAGGTGCTGGAAGGCGCGCCGGTGACACGCAGCACCCAGCAGCACCTGGACCGCTGCCTGACCTGCCGCAACTGCGAGACCACCTGCCCCAGCGGCGTCGAATATGGGCAGCTCGTGGAGATCGGCCGCAAGATCGTCGAAGAACGCGTGGAGCGGCCGCTGAAGGAGCGCTCGGTGCGCTGGCTGCTGAAGGAAGGCCTGACCTCGCCCCTGTTCGGCCCGGCCATGAAGATGGGCCAGTGGGTGCGCCCGCTGTTGCCGGCCTCGCTGAAGAACAAGGTGCCGGGGCCTTCAGGCGCGCGCGCCCACCAGTGGCCCACGCGCACCCATCCGCGCAAGGTGCTCATGCTGCTGGGCTGCGTGCAGCCTGCGATGATGCCCAATGTCAACAGCGCCACCGCCCGTGTGCTCGACGCCGCCGGCATCCAGACGCTGGTCGCCGACGGCGCGGGCTGCTGCGGCGCCGTGCGCACCCACCTGAACGACGGCGAAGGCGGCCTGAACGATGCCCGCCGCAACATCGACGCCTGGTGGCCGCTGGTCGACGGACTGACCTCCGACGGCAAGGTCGAGGCCATCGTGATGAACGCCAGCGCCTGTGGCCTGACGGTCAAGGAGTACGGGCACGCGCTGGCCCATGACGCGGCCTATGCCGACAAGGCCCGTCGGGTCAGCGAGCTGACGCGCGACCTGAGTGAACTGCTGCCGGAACTGGTCGCTGCACTGAAGGGCAAGCTGCGCAATACCGGCGCGCGCAAGCTGGCCTTCCACCCGCCCTGCACCTTGCAGCACGGGCAGCAGCTGCGGGGGGGCGTGGAAGTACATCTGAACGCGCTCGGCTTCGACGTGAGCGTGGCCGCCAATGAAGCCCACCTGTGCTGCGGCAGTGCCGGCACCTACAGCGTGCTGCAGCCCGAACTGTCCTACCAGCTGCGCGACCGCAAGCTCGACAACCTGGCGCCGCTGCAGGCGCAGACCATCGTCAGTGCCAACGTCGGCTGCATCCAGCACCTGCAAAGCGGCACCACGACACCGGTCAAGCACTGGGTCGAGGTGCTCGACGAGGCGCTCTGAGGCGGCGTTTCACGACGCAGCAGAATGCAGGCCTTTCCATGAACAACAACCGACGAGGCCGAGAGACATGACGCAATGGGTTCGATTCACGCACGGCAGCAACATCTGCCACGGCACGGTGCAGGGCGACGAGGTGGCCGTGCATGAGGGTCAGCCCTGGGCCGATGCCCGACCCACCGGGGAAGTGCTGTCGCTCAAGGGCCTGCAATGGCTGGCGCCATGCGCTCCGGGCAAGATCATCGGCCTGTGGAACAACTTCCGCGCCGCGGCCGACAAGAACGGTTGGGCCCACCCGGCCGAACCGCTGTACTTCCTGAAGTCGCCGGACAGCGTCATCGGCCACGGCCAGGCCATTGCCACGGTGAACGCCGATGTCGGCCGCGTGGCCTACGAGGGCGAGCTGGCGATCGTCATCGGACGCGCCGCGCACCGGATGGCGCGCGAAGACGCGGCTGCATGCATCTTCGGCTACACCTGTGCCAACGACGTCACCGCCATCGAGGTGCTGAACCGCGACCCGAGCTTCCCGCAATGGACCCGGTCGAAGAGCTTTCCGGGCTTCGGCGCCTTCGGCCCCTGGATCGACACCCAATTCCAGCCTTCGGGTGCCAGCCTGCGCACCCTGGTGGGCGGGCGTGAGCGGCAGAACTATGCGCTGGACGACATGTTCTTCGCGCCGGCCGACCTGGTCTGGCACCTGTCGCAGGACATGGCGTTGCTGCCCGGCGACCTGATTTTGTGCGGCACTTCGCTGGGCGTGCTGCCGATGAAGCCCGGCACCGTGGTCGAGGTCGTCATCGACGGCCTGGGCACGCTCAGCAACACCTACGGCGCTAGCCCGCTTTCTTGACGTAGGCGCTGCACCAGGCCGTGGCCAGCACCGCCTTGCTGGCGTAGAGCGGGCAGGGGCCCTGTGCCGCGCCGGCCGGAGCGCCGTACAGCGAGCAATTGCTGCAGGCCTGGCCCGGCGCATAGTTGGCGTACTTGGTGGCGTCTGCCCGGCTGGCCACCTCCACATAGCCCAGGCTGACGGCCAGGGGCTCGGTCGGGCTCACCAGCGGCAGGGCCGCGCCACCGGTCTGCGCTGGCGCGGGAGCCTGAGCAACGGGCGGCTGTGCCGGCGCGGCCTCGGGTGCGCTGGTCTGCGGCGCGGCTGCGGGCGATGGCGATGGTGATGGCGCCGGCGCCGGGGTCGAGGGCATGTTGCTCGTGGGTGCAGTCTCAGAAGACTGCTTGGAACAGGCCGCCAGCAAGGCGACACCGGCGAACGGAACCAGGGTGATGAAGCGGCGGCGAGGGGTCATGGAGATCTCCGTAATGCCCGACGGGAGGGCGGCCGGACAGTGTGCTTCACACGGCTGCAACCTGTGTAGGACGACGCCTCAAACCGAACACCACACCCGCCACCAGCAACAGCACTCCGGCCGAGGTCCAGGCGTCGGGCGCCTGCCCGCGCAGCACGAAGGCGTAGGCCAGGGCAGCGAGCGTCTCGAACACGATGAGCTGGCCCACGAGCGTGGTGGGCAGGCGCTGGCTGGCTTCGTTCCAGCACAGCGTGCCCAGCCACGACGCCAGCAGGCCCACCGCCAGCATGAGCAGGATGTAGCGGCCAGGCGTGGGGCCGAAGGGCATGGCCACGGCGGCTGCCGAGTCCGCGGCCAGCAGCGCCTGCCAGGCCCAGAAGCCAACGTAGCCCAGCAAGGCCATCGGCAGCGTGGCGATGCCCTGGGCCGTGGCCCAGGTGCTGGGGCTGCGGTCGGGGTGGGCGCGCAGCCAGTCGGCATTGCGCAGCGGGTACCAGGTCCAGCAGACCAGGGCCCCCAGGGCCAGCCCGGCACCCCAGGCGTAAGCCACCAGGTCGGCTTGCGGCTGGGCCTTCAGGTGCTGGAGTTCCACCTGGTTGACCAGCGCAATGCCGGCGCCGATGAGCAGCAGCGACGGCAGCAGTTGTGCCCAGGGCAGCGTGCCGTCGCGCAGCGCGTCGCGGCGGTTGCTGGCCAGCGCGATGACCACTGGCAGCGTGCCGATGATCATGGTGGGCAGCGGCCCGCCGGCGCGCTGGATCGCGGCGGCCAGGAACAGGTAGTACAGCAGGTTGCCCACCAGGGCCAGCTTGGCGGCTTCGAGCCAGTCGGCGCGGCTGAGTTGTGCAATGCGCTGTCGGTCCAGCCAGGCCAGCGGCAAGGCGATCAGGCCGAAGGCCAGGTAGCGCCCGAACGACAGCAGGGCCGCCGGGTACTGCGGCAGCAGCAGCGGCACGACGAAGACCAGGCCCCACATGAGGCCGGCGGCCAGGGCGAAGGCGGTTCCGGTGAGGAGGGCGTGGCGGTGCGGCATCGGGGGCATAGTGTCGCTGCTGGCCGCCGTCCGGAGCGGCCGGAGGCTCCCCCGATGCACCAGGAACACCTGCTGGCCCTCGACCAGGGCACCACCAGTTGCCGCGCCATCGTGTTTCACCGCAGCGGGCGCATCGTCGCCCTGGCGCAGCGCGAATTCACACAACACTTTCCCCAGCCAGGCTGGGTCGAGCACGACGCCGAAGAGATCTGGGCGCTGCAGTTCGCCCTGGCGCAGGAAGCCCTGGGAAAGGCACGGCTGGGCGCCGCGGACATTGCCGCCATCGGCATCACCAACCAGCGAGAGACCACCGTGCTGTGGGACCGTGCGACGGGCCGGCCGCTGCATCGCGCCATCGTCTGGCAGGACCGGCGCACCGAGCCGCTGTGCGCCGAGTTGCGCCACCGCGGACTGGGCGAAGCGGTGCAGGAACGCACCGGCCTCGTCATCGACCCCTACTTCAGCGGCACCAAGCTGCGCTGGCTGCTCGACCAGGTGCCGGGTGCACGTGCCGCGGCCGAAGCCGGCCGGCTGGCCTTCGGCACCATCGACAGCTGGCTGCTGTGGAAACTGACTCAGGGTGCCGTGCATGCCACCGACGTGAGCAACGCGGCGCGCACGATGCTGTTCGACATCCGCGGGCAATGCTGGGACGAAGGCCTGCTGCAGGCGCTGCAGGTGCCGGCGCGGCTGCTGCCGCAGGTGCATGGGTCCAGCCACCTGTTCGGCGAGACACGGCTGTTCGGGCCGGCGATTCCGATCTGCGGGGTGGCCGGCGACCAGCAGGCTGCCCTGTTCGGCCAAGCCTGCTTCAGCCCGGGCATGGTGAAGAACACCTACGGCACGGGCTGCTTCATGCTGATGCACACCGGCGCTGCCCTGCAGCGCTCAGGGCACGGGCTGATCAACACCGCGGCGGCGCAGGTGGGAAGCGAGCCGGCCTACGCCCTGGAAGGCAGCGTCTTCGTCGGTGGTGCGGTGGTGCAGTGGCTGCGCGACGGCCTCAAGGCCATCGATGCCAGCACGCAGGTGCAGGCCCTGGCCGAGAGCGTGCCCGATGCCGGCGGCGTGATGTTCGTGCCCGCCTTCACCGGGTTGGGTGCGCCCTACTGGAATGCCGATGCACGGGGCGCCATCACCGGCCTCAGCCGCGGCAGCACCGTCGCGCACATCGCGCGTGCCGCACTCGAAAGCATTGCCTTCCAGAGCGCGGCGCTGCTGCAGGCCATGAGCGCCGACGCGCAGGCCGCCGGCGCTTCGGCACCCACGGAATTGCGTGTGGATGGCGGCGCCAGCGTCAATGAATTGCTGATGCAATTCCAGGCCGACCTGCTGGGCGTGCCGGTCTTGCGACCCGAGGTGACCGAAACCACGGCTCTGGGTGCGGCCTATCTTGCGGGCCTGGGCTGCGGGCTCTATGCCGACACCGCCGAGCTCGCAAGACACTGGCGCGTGCAGCGCCGATTCGATCCCGTCATGCCGCGCGAACTGGCCGCAGAAAAGATGCTGGCCTGGGAACGCGCCGTGCGGCAGTCGACCGCGGCGTGACGAACCGCCGCGATCTTTTCTTACTTGACGAGAAAGTCGGACAGCTGTTTGCCCGAATTCAAGGCATCGCGCAGCCATTGCGGGCGCTTGCCACGACCGCCCCAGGTGTTGCCGGCTTCGTTGCGGAACTTCACCACCGCGGCGGCTTTGGCGGCCTTGCCCTTGCCGCGGCGCTGCTTCGCGGCCACGGGGGCCTTGCCGGCGCCGGTGGTGCGGGTGGCCAGGCCCAGGTCTGCTGCAGACAGGCCGTAATGTTCGATGGCTTCGCGAATGCGTTTGACCACGCCGTCCACTTCCTGCTTGCGCAGCTTTTCCGCTTCGAGCTTCAGGACTTCGATCTGTTTGACGATCTGCAGGTAACTTTTGGACATGTCATGCCTTTTGATGAAACCTGAAGAAGATAACACAGGAAACTATCTCGCCTAATTGGCGTGGTGCCAATTCGTGACGCCGGGAATTAGCCTTGCAGGCTCGAAGCGACGCGTTTGTAGAATTGCGTGAAAGAAGTACAGGGTCGGTCGGGTTCGGCAAACAGGCGCGGAATCGGGGCCAACTCGGGCAGGTTCCAGTGCGGCTGCAGGTGCAGGTCGTCCAGGCTGCGCGCCTGGGCTTGTGCCGGCACCGGGCCGTCGAGCCAGATGCAGCGTTCGCAGAGCGCGGCCATGCGCGTGGCCACGAATTGCCAACGCGCCTCCGACCACGGCCACTTGGCGTGGAATGCCGCGACGAAGACACCGATGGCCGGCCGCCCCGGCGGACCTTCGCGCAGTGCCCAGGGATGCACCAGCCAGGCGCCTGGCGGCAGCGCAGCGGGCTTGTCGAGCGCCAGGTTCAGGCCGGGCGGGGGCGTGTTGTAGACGGCAGGCTCGGCCACCGCCTCGGCGCGGCCGCGGTCCACGCCCACCGACTTCTTGGCCAGCGCAATCGACTCCAGCTGTTCGTAGCCGGTGTCGATCACCGACCCGGGGCTGTGCCAATCCTTCGGCGCATAACGCGCCACGTTTTCGGCGTTGAAGAGATACGGTTTGTGGCTGCCGGTGGCCGCCACCCACTGCCAGCTGAGGTGATTGCTGCCCAGGTCGCCGTCCAGCAGGTGCGCATACAGCCAGTCGGCCCCGGCGCGCCAGTGCACCTTGCGCAAATGCACGACATAACTCGCCAGCCACATGCGCGCATGGTTGTGCAGATACCCGGTGGCATAAAGCTCGCGTACGGCGCGGTCGATCACCGGCACGCCGGTGGCGCCCTGGCGGATGTCGTCCGGCAGGTCGCGGGCGTAGGCTGCATCCGGCAATACGCCGCTGTGCAGGTTCTTGAAGATGCCATTGCCTTGCGTTTGCCAGACATGGTGGAAGAACTCGCGCCAGCCGAGTTCATAGACCAGCTTGTGCTCGGCGTCGAGCCGGTGTTTCTGGCGCAGGCCCACCAGCACCTGCGGCAGGCTCACGAATCCGTGGGTGATGTATGGCGACAGCCGGGTCACCGCGCCTTCGATCTGGTTGCGGCTGCGGGCATATTCGCCGGGTCGCACGGCCGCCAGCCGCGCCATGGCGGCTTCGAGCGTGGGTTCGAAGCCGGCGCCGGGAAACAGCTCATTCATTCGGGGGTTCCTTGGCGCAGCATTTGCGCCTGTTGTCGGATGGCGGACATTTCTGGCGCCGGAATTCGCCCCAGGTTCTTGACCTGCAGGGCCATGCGCGGGTTCTTCGCCAGCAGGCTTTCGTGGCGCGCCAGGAAGTCCCAGTACAGCGTGGTGAACGGGCAGGCCTTGGGGCCCGTGCGCAGCGCCGGCTTGAAGCGGCAGCCGTCGCAGTAATTGCCCATTCGTTCGATGTACTTGCCTGTGGCCGCATAGGGCTTGCTCGCCATCATGCCGCCGTCGGCGAACTGGCTCATGCCCAGCACGTTGGGCAGTACCACCCCTTCCACGGCGTCCACGTACACCGCCAGGTACCAGGCATGCACCTGGCGCGGCGCCACGCCCAGCAGCAGGGTGTACAGGCCCGTGACCATCAGGCGCTGGATGTGGTGGGCGTAGCCGTGTTCCAGCGTCTGCGAGAGCGCGTCGTTCAGGCAGCGCATGTCGGTGGCGCCGGTCCAGAACCACTTCGGCAGTTCCGTGTCGGCGCCGAGCGCGTTCATCTCGCCATAGGCCGGCATCTTCTGCCAGTAGATGCCGCGCACGTATTCGCGCCAGCCCAGGATCTGGCGGATGAAGCCCTCCACCGCGGCCAGCGGGGCGCGGCCTTCGGTGTGGGCGTGCTCGGCGGCGTTGATGACTTCCCGCGGGTTCAAAAGCTTCAGGTTCAGCGCGGCCGAGACGTGGGCGTGGTACAGCCAGGGCTGGCCGGCCCACATGGCGTCCTGCCACCGGCCGAAGTTCTCCAGCCGTTCTTCGACGAAGCTCTGCAGCACCTGCAACGCCTGCGCCCGCGTCACCGGCCAGCCGAAGCGCGCGACGCTGCCCGGGTGGCCGGCGAAGCGGGTGTTGACGAGGTCGATCACCTGCTGGGTGATGGCGTCGGGCGCGAAGCGCGGTGTCTCGGGCACGAAGCCGGGGCCGCTGGCGGGGAAGGCTTCGCGGTTGTCGGCGTCGAAGTTCCATTCGCCGCCGACCGGGTCGTTGCCGTTGGCTTCCATCAGCACGCCGTGGCGGCGCCGCATCTCGCGGTAGAAGTACTCCATGCGCAGCTGCTTGCGACCCTTGGCATGGGCGGCGAACTCGGCGGTGCTGCACAGGAAGTGGCTGTCGTCCAGCAGGTCCAGCGGCACGCCGGCGGCACGCACCGCAGCGCCCAGCTGTTCGCGCAGGCGGTGGTCGCCGGGTTCGACCAGGCGCACACGCTGCACCGGCTGCGCCATCAACGTGGCGGAAAGCTCGTCGGCCAGGCTGCTGTCGGGGGTGGCGCTGGCGTCGTTCGTGAGCGCGCGGTAGTGCACGGTCACGCCTTCGTCGCGACGCGCCTGCGCGAAGTGGCGCATGGCGGACAGGAACAGCACCGTGCGCTGCTTGGCCGACCAGACGTGGGTGCTTTCTTCGCTGACCTCGGCCATCCACACCACGTCCTGTGCCGGGTCGAAGCCGTCGAATACGGCGCTGTGGCGGTCGAGCTGGTCGCCCAGCACCACGAGCAGATGACGCCGGGGCGTGGCGCCGGCCTGGATGGCCCCGGCTGGGGATGAAGCGTCTACGCTGGTTCCGGTGGGCTTGCTCGCTCTAGTCGCTCTTGGCATTCGGTTTCTTCCCTTTGTTCTTCCTGCAGGCCTCGGAGCAGTACAGCACCGTGTCCCAGTTCTTCGCCCAGGCCTTGCGCCAGCTCATGGCGCGGCCGCACACCGTGCAGGGCTTGCTCGGCAGGTGCGCCTTGTTGCCCTTGAAGCCCTTTTCCGCCCCGTCGCCGCGTGCCGTCACGAGAACAGGTCCAGCTGCGGTGAGGTTTCGGCCTTGGCCGCTGCGCCAGTGCGCCGGCGGGGCTTGCCGGCCGTGGACGGCAGGCCGCTCTTGCGCGATCCGTGCCTGGCCTGCACCGCGTCGGCCTCGGCGCGGGCCTGCGGCGTCTGGCGCAGGCCGTACATCGTGTCCTTGGCGCGCTGGAGCGCCACGCGTTCGTTGACGATGGGTGCCGGGTAGGCGTCGCTGCCGAATTCGGGCACCCAGCGCCGCACGAACAGGCCTCCGGGGTCGTGTTCCGCGGCCTGCTTGGCCGGCGAATAGATGCGCAGGGTGTTGATGCCCGTGGTGCCGCTCTGCATCTGCATCTGGCTCCAGTGGATGCCAGGTTCGAAATCGAGGAACTGCCGCGCCAGGAACGGCCCGGTCAGGCGCCAGTGCAGCCACAGGTGGTACGACGCGAAGCTGACGAGCATCGCGCGCATGCGGAAATTCAGCCAGCCGGTGGCGCACAGGCTGCGCATGCAGGCGTCGACCATCGGGTAGCCGGTGCGGCCTTCACACCAGGCCGCGAGCCTGGCTTTTGCGGCATCGTCGACGGTCGGTCCGTCGCCCGGGCGCAGGCCGTCGGCGGCGCGTGCGAAGTTGCGGAATTCGATGCCCGGTTCGTCTTCCAGCTTCTGCATGAAGTGGCAATGCCAGCGCAGCCTGCTGGTGAAGCCGCGCAAGCCATAGGCCAGCTCGCTGTCGCCAGCCTGCCGGGCGCGGGCGATGGCCCGTTCGGAGGCCTGGTGCACCTGGCGCATCGACAGCTGGCCGAAGGCGAGGTAGGCGCTGAGCCGGCTGCAGCCCTGTTCGGCGGTCATCGGGCTGGACAAGGCGCGCCGGTAGCCGCGGCCGCCGCCGGCCAGGAATTCGTCCAGCACCGCCTGGGCCTCGGTCTGGCCGGCGGCAGGCAGGGCGCGCACTTGCGGCGCCACGCCCAGATCCTGCATCGTGGGCAGCGCCTTCACCGGCAATGCCGCGCCGCGCCAGCCGTCGGGCGCGGGGATCAGCGCTGCGTCCATCCTCTTCAACCACTGGTCGGCCCAGCCGCTGCGGCTGCGCAGCCGGCGCACCACGCCGGTCTGCGGCCATTCCTGCCAGCTCAGCCCGGTCTCGCGGCACCAGGCGCCCACGGCGAGGTCGCGGGTGTAGGTCCAGCCCGGGCCAGTCTCTTCATGGCTGAGGAGATGCGTGAAGGCGAATTCGCGCTGCACCTGCGCCAGCACCTGCAGCGCCGGGCCCACGCGCACCCACAGCGGCAGGCCGCGCGCGGCCAGGGCTTCGCGCAGCGGCGCCAGCGCGGCCAGAGTGAATTCGAGGTGCTGGGCGTCGAATTCCGCGCTGGCCAGCCATTCGGGTTCGATCACGAACAGCGCGGCCGCGCCATCGGCCGCCGCGGCCGCGGCCAGCGGGGCGTGGTCGGCCAGACGCAGGTCGCGCTTGAACCAGACGAGGGCACGGGCAGGCATGCTGCGCATTGTCCAGACTGACCCGCGCGGGCGCGGCCCAGGGGGCATTGCCTACCAGCTCAGCGGGTTCGTGCGGTAGCAGCCGGCGAGTTCGCGGAACAGCTGTGGGTGCGCCTGGGCCAGCGCCAGCGGGCGTTCGAAGAAAAGCTCGCTGGTGACAGCGAAGAATTCTGCCGGGTCGGTGGCGCCGTAGGCGTCGATCAAGCCCGGCCGGCCCTGGGCCAGGCGCTGCTGCAGGGCATCGAACTCGGCCTTCATCGTCAGCGCCCAGCGTGCCCGGGCGCTGCGGCCCTGCACGTAGGGCGCGCCGTTGGCGGCGCCGGTTTCCTGGTCGAGCTGGTGGGCGAATTCGTGGATGACGACGTTGTGTCCGTCGTCGGGCACGGCCGCGCCGGCCAGCACGTCGGGCCAGGACAGCACCACCTGGCCCTGCTGCCAGCTTTCACCCGAGAGCACGCGGCGGGTCTCGTCGGTCAGCCCCAGGCCGTTGGGAATGGCGCGGTCGACGATGAAGGGCTCGGGATACAGCAGCACCTGGCGCAGGTTGCGAAAACTCGCGCCGCGGCGGTTGAGCAGCAGCAGCGCCGCCTGCGCGGCCACGAGCACGCGCATCTCGGTCGTCACCATCAGGCCGTTGCAGCCGATGAAGGGCACTTCGGACAGCAGCACCTGGGCCTGCTTCTTCAGCTGCAGCTGCAGGTCGGCAGGCAAGGCGCGGAAGGCCGGCATGCGCTGGCGCAGCACCTCGCGCCAGGCCGGTGGAAAAGGCTGGCGCCGCACTCTGGCGCGGCGCCCATGGCGAGCCAGCCAGGGCCCCGCCAGCCAGGCCGGCACGGCCAGCGCCAGCAGGGGCAGCAGCAGGAGAGGGGCCCAGTCGCTCACCCCGCCAGATGGGCGCGGGGCCCGGACAATTCAAGCCCTGCGGGCGAGGTGACGGCGCCACTGCGGCGCAAACAGCAGCGCGATGGCGGCGCCATAGACCACGGTGCCCAGGGCCGTGGCCAGGCCCAGGCCCAGCGCGTCCTGCCTGGTCTGCAGCAGCAGCATCGCCAGCAGCATGACCCCCGTGGCCAGCGTGATCTTCAAGGTGTCGCGCCAGGGCCAGCGGAAACCCAGATGGCGGTGGGCCAGCCAGCCGCTGAGCACCAGGGTGGCCAGCGAGCCCAGGGCCTGGCCGATGACGGCCCCGCGCAGGCCTTCGAGCATCAGCCCGGCCAGCGACAAGATGGCGCAGAGCGCGATCTCGAACAGGTCGACCTTGGCCAGCATGCCCAGCCTGCGCTCCAGCACCATGAGCTGATCGGTGGTGTGCATGTGCAGGTTGCGCAGTGCGCCGGCAATGACCGACAGGGCCAGCAGCTCGGTCGTCATCGCCTGGTATTCGGCCGCCACGACCAGCTCGACCAAGGTCGGCCCGAGCAGCTCGACCGCTGCCGTCACCGGCAGCAGGACCCCGACCATCAGCGTCGCGTTCAGCACCAGATGGCCCAGCGCCTCGTCGCGACGGTTGTCGTTCAACAGGCGTGCGGCGAGCGGGAACGAGGCCGTCGTCACCAGCGTCGCAGCCACGGCCGCGGCGCGCCGGCCGAGGGCCCAGCCAACGACCATCAGCCCCAGCGTGGCCGCCCCCGAATGCCACTGCACCAAATAGCGGATGTAGTTTTCGGCCACCCAGCCCAGTGCCGACAGACCGAGCACCGGGCCGCCGAAGGCCAGCGCCGCGCGCAGCACCGCCGGGTCGATGCGTGGCCGTTGCCAGGCGATGCCCAGGCCGGGCAGCGCCAGCACGATGCCGAGCAGCTGGGCCAGGGCGTAGGCACTCAGTAGCATCACCGCCGTGGGCTGCAGATGCTGCAACGCCAGCCAGCCCAGCAGCAGGCCGCCCAGCGGCCCGGCGGTCTGCAGCAGCGTGTAGGCGACAAAGGCCGACTGGGCGCGGGCCCGCTCGGCGTAGTGCGTGCTGACGGCCTTCGACGCGAAGAACGCGGCCACGGCCAAGGCGCTGGCGGCCCAGCCGTGGTCGCCGGGCAGGGCCCAGGCGGTGAGCCCGGCGACGAGCGCACTCAGGCCCAGGCTGGCCAGCACGACGGCGTTTTCGGTCAGCAGGAAGCGCTGGCGTTCGGCCGCTTCGCTGGCCGGCGGCCAGTAACGCAGCACATACACGGCAAACCAGCCCAGACAGCCCAGATAGGCCAGTTCCTGGGTCACCGTCACCAGCGTGTAGATGCCCATCTCCGCCGGCGCCAGCCAGTGCGTCCACAGCACCATCGACGCCAGCTGCGCCAGTGGCGACAGCAGCTGCGCAGGCAGGTACTTCAGGGTGTGGCTGATCAGCATGGCTGCAGGCTGTCGAGCAGCCGCCGGTAGGCGCTGCAGGCCGCGGCGTCGGTGAACTGCAGGGCATGGGCGCTGGCACCCGGGGGCGCACCCGGCGCGTCGACAGCCGCCTGCAGTGCCGCGGCCATGGCGCCGGCGTCGCCTACCGGCACCAGCGCGCCCCAGCGGCCGCCTTCGAGAAGCTCGCGCGGGCCCACCGGGCAGTCGGTGGCGACGACGGCGCAGCCGCTGGCCAGGGCTTCGACGAGCACGTTGCCGAAGCCTTCGTACCGGCTGGCCAAGGCGAGCACGGCAGCCCGCTGCATCCAGCCCTGCGGGGCCTGCACGCGGCCGACCAGTTCGGCCACGGCAGCCAGCCCCAGGGCGTGCACCGCAGCCTGCAGTGCCGGCCGTTCAGGGCCGTCGCCAGCCACGAGCAGCCGCGTCTGCGGCCGCTGCCGATGCAGCTGCGCGAAGGCCTGGAGCAGGGTCGGGATGTCTTTTTCGGGGCTGAGCCGCGAGACGCTGAGCACCACGCGCAGCGCCGGCTCCAGCAGCCAGGGGTGCGGCGGCGTGGCGGCTGTCATGGGGGCACTTGGGTCCGCGTCCAGCACCGGGTTGGCGATGGTGTGCAACCGCGCCTGCAGGCCGGCGCCGACCAGGCCCAGCAGGTCGAGCCGCACGCCTTCGGACACCGCCACCACGGCGTCGGCGCGCGGGTAGGCCCAGCGCACCAGCGGCGGCAGTGCGCGATAGCGCCAGCCGCCCTGGCGGCTGATCTGCAGCGACAGCGGCGCGTGTTCGCTGACGACGCTGCGGCAGACCACGCCCTGGCGCGCGGCCAGGGCCACCGCCGCCACCGCCGCCACGTTGGTGTGCGGGAAGGCGCTCAGCAGCCAGCGTGGCCGCCGCGTGGCCAGCCAGCGGCTGAGCGCGCGCACGCTGCCCAGGGTGCTGGCCTGGCCCAGCTGCACCAGGCCCACGCCCGCCGGCGGCGCGATTTCGGCGCCCTGCAGGCTGTGCACGAGCAGCTCGACCCGCAGGCCACGCTGGGCCAGGCCCGCGGCCAGGCGCAGCATCGAGAGTTCGCCCCCGCCCTGGCGCAGCCAGGGCACGTACACCGCCAGGCCGGGGGCGAGCGTGGCGCCGGTCAAGCCGACCTCCTGCGCGCCAGCCGGCGGCGCAGCTTGAGCAGCCCCAGGCCGGGGCTGAAGACGTGGCGCTTGCCATCGATCAGCGTGCGCGCACCCCAGGCGTTGACGGTGTGCATGCCGTCGGGGCATGGACCGGCGGGGTCGGGCTTGAGCTGGCGCACGGGTTCCTCCTCGAATTCGGTGGGGCTGCAGCGCAGCACGCGCTGCAGCACCACGCTGCCGCCGTAGTTGCCCTGGCAATTCTGGGCCGGCCGGAAGAGCTGGCCGTGGTGCCAGAACAGCGCGCCGGCCATGCGCGCACCGGCCACGTCCACCTTCACCGGGTTGTTGGCATGCGCAAGCCAGGGGCCTTCCGGCCGGTCGGCATGGAACAGGCACAGGTTGTCCATCGGTCCCCGGTCGATGTCGGTGCAGGCCAGCCAGTAGCGGCCCTGCCACAGGAACAGCGCCGGGTCGGCTGCGGCCATGTCGTTCAAGGGCGTGGCCAGGGGACGCCAGCGCCCGCCGGCGTCGACCTCGTGCAGCACGCACGAGCGCAGCGAGGCCGTCTCGACCAGCCCGAACCAGCGGCCCTCGAGCTGCACCACCAGCGGGAAGGACGTGTGCGCGCCGCCCCCCAGCGGCAGCACCTGCCGGTCGGCCACGCGTTGCTGGCTGGGGCTGAAGCGCAGCTGTTCGATGCGGCCGATGCCGCTGCGCTCGTCGAAGTACTCGACCATCACGCGGCTGTCGCTGGCGGCGGCCGGGGCCGGATCGGCCCAGTAGCCCAGGCCGCCGCAGGGCGGCAGCCACCGGGTTGCCGGCAGGGTCTGCTGGCTGGCCAGCGCGCCTGGCGGCACGTCGATCACGCCCAGCCGCCATTCCTCGCGGAACCAGCGCGCCCGCTGACGGGCCAGCCAGGACCGCCAGCCGCCTAGCACCAGTTGAAGTTGCCGCGGCTGCGGCCTCGGCGCACGGCGTTCCGCAGCCAGACCCGTGGCGCGCGGGCTGGGGTAGACATGGTTGGACGGCGCCACGTCGAGCAAGAGGTCGATGCCCGCCTGCCAGAGCAGCCTGGCCACCGCCCTGGCCAGGCCCCGGCGGCCGCGGGCGTAGCGCGGGTCGGCGTCGACGCGAAGCTGGCGCAGGCAGACCCAGCTGCGGCCCCGCGGGTGCGGTGCCCACAGGGCCAGGGCGACGCCGCGGCCAGCGGTGATGTCTTCCAGCAAGGGTTCGGCGGCGTCGAGCGCGCGGCCGTAGCGGTCGGTCAGCCACCAGCGCAGGGGGGCCGCGGGCGCCGCTGCCTCCAGCACTGCAGGCGGCGGGCCCAGGTGCAGAGCGATCTGTGCCCGAGAGCTGTCGGCAGGCGTGCCGGGCCCCACGCTTGCCAGGCCCGGCGGGTCGAATTCGATGTCGGCTGCGCCCGGGCACTGCACCTGCAGGGCTGCCAGCGCAGCAACGACGCTGGCCAGCCAGTCGGGCCTTGGCCTGGCGTCGGGCAGCGCCCAGGCCAGGCCGACCGCGGTGTACCGGGCAGGCCGACCGCCGGCCGTCGTGGCCCCGAAATCTGGTGATTCGGCCGGCATCGCGGCCGGCATCACAGCCACCGATACAGGCGCGCGGGGAGGTGGAAGCTGCGCTTGTTCAGCACCGCGCCGAGCACGCGCACCTGCACCGCCTGCAGGTCTTCGAGCAGCTGGGCCACGACCGGCTTGCGCGTGCGCGCCGATTCCAGCACCACCAGCACGCCGTCGCACTGCGGACCGATCTGCAGGCAGGCGCCGGAGACGTCGGCGGCCGGCATGTCCAGCACGATCAGGTCGAAGCGCTCGCGCAGGTAGTCCCAGAGTTCGCGCCGCGTCACCAGGTCCCAGGCGTAGTCGGGCTGGTCCTCGTGGTCCAGGCCGAGTCCGAGGCTGGCTTCGGTCAGGCCACGATGCTTGTGGGCCAGCACGCTGTCGATCGGCTGGCCGCTGCGAAGAACGTCGCACAGGCTCTGGGTGCCGTCCACGGGCGGCAGGGTGCCCAGCAGCAAGGTGTTGCGGCCCAGCTTGCCGGCGTTGGCGCGGGCGTAGCTGCGCGCCAGGGTGCTGGTGCCCTCGCCCGTGCCGCTGGCGACGAAGCCGACCACCCGCGCCGCCAGCGGCGGCACGATCGCATCGACGCGGGCGACGAGGTCGTCGACGGCGCGTGCATCCAGGGGCAGGGGCCGGGTGTGGGCAAGGGCGGCGGTCATGGTTCGGGCTCGAAGGGCGGCGGGTGGCGAGGCGCGGGGCGGACTGGATCAGGGCAAAGGCCGCAGACGAGCGGCGGCCTGACGCAGCAGTCCGCGCACGGTGCGCAGGACGAAGGTCGAATTGGTGGACATGTAGCGCCACCACAGCCGGCCCGGGTCGGAGGCCAGGCGGTGCAACCGCTCGAGACCGTGTTCGCGCATCCACAACGGCGCCCGGTCGACGGTGCCGGCGTGGAAGTCGAAGGCGGCGCCCAGGCCCATCATCACCGCCGGGATGCGACCCCGGTGGTGGCCCAGCCAGCGCTCCTGCTTGGGGCAGCCCAGGCCGACGAAGAGCAGGCCGACACCGGCCTGCGCGATCTCGGCGCAGTGCGCGGCATCTTCCTCGGGCGTGGCGGCGCGGAAGGGTGGCGAATGGCTGTAGGCCACCTGCAGGCCAGGGAAGTCGCGCCGCATCGCCACCAGCAGCGCGTCCAGGGTCTCGGGGGTGCTGCCGAAGAGGCCGACCTTGATGTGGTTGTCGAGCGCTGCGCGGTAGGCCCGCCACATCGTGCCGGGGCCGTCGACGCGGTCCTGCTGGCCATGGCCCTTCAGGCGCAGCGTCCAGGCCACCGTGGCGCCGTCGGGCACCACCATGTCGGCGCCGCGCAGGGCCAGGCGGTGGCTCTCGCTGCGCGTGGCGGTGACGGCCGAATGCACGTTGCAGAAGCACACCGTGCGCGACTCGCCGGCCTGGGCCCACTGCACCAGCTGCGCCGTGACTTCGGCGCTGCCGAGCACGTCGACCGACTGCCCGATGACGGTGTCCCGGGTGCGCGCCAGCAGGCCGTGCGGGGTCGGGCGTCGCGCCGCGCGGCGCATCGTGCCCGGGCCCAGCGCCAGCGCGCGGTAGTTGGCATACACAGGTGCCAGCACCTGCGCCGGCTGGTAGCTGGCCACCGCCTGCAGCGCCGCCTGGCGCCACGACGCTGCCGCCTGCAGCCCCTGCGTCAGGCCGTCGGCGAAGGCCGGCACATCGTGGCGCCCGACGACGATGCCGTTCACGCCATCGAGGACCACGCGCCGGACCTCGCCCACGTCGGTGACGACCGCCGGCGTGCCGCAGCCCAAGGCTTCCAGCAGGGCCATCGGCATGCCTTCGTAGGCCGAGGACAGCGCAAACAGGTCGGCCGCCTGCAGCAGCCGGGCAATCGTGTCCTGGGCCTGAAGGCCGAGGAAGCGCACGCGCTGGCGCAGACCCAGGCTGCGTGCGCGCGCTTCCAGTTCCAGCCGCAGTACGCCGTTGCCCACCATCAGCAGCACGGCGTCGGTGCCCGGGCCATGGTCGCCAGGGGTCACGGCGCGGGCAAAGGCCTCGAGCAGCAGGCCCGGGTTCTTCTGCGTGTCCAGGCGGCCGACGAAGGCCACCCAGCGCGCCTGCAGCGGCAGCCCATGCTCGGCCGCGAGGCTTTCGCGCAGGGCCTGGCGGCGCGCCGGCGGCACCGGGTGGAAGACATCGGCGTCGACCCAGGTCGGCACGAACTTCACGCGTTCGCCCAGGCCGGGGTAGCGCTCGCGCAGGGTGATGACGCCGCTGTCGCGCACGCACCAGGCACTGGCCAGCTGCTGCACGGCCTGGGCTTCGAGTCGTTCATAGGCCGCCGGCAGCCGACGCCAGAGGTTGTCCGACGCGGACGCCGCGATCGTCTTCGGGTCCTGGTGGAAGAAGGCATTCTTCGGCCGCGGGTCGCCCAGGTAGAGCAGGCTGGGTTCGGGGCGGTGGAAGTCGAAGACGTCGAAGTCGCCGCTCAGCCTGGCGCGGTGTTTCCAGGCCCCGGCGGTGTACCGCAGCGACAGCGGCAGGCGGCCGCGCGTGCCGGCGTCGGCCACCGCCACGACCGGGAAGAAGGCGTACTCGCGGTCGCCGGCCAGGCAGTTCGTCCAGCGTCCCAGGGGGCGCGCCTGGCGGTCGGTGGTCATGCCGACGAGACTGAAGCCGATGTCCTCGGGAGCCCACTTGATGAGCCCGCGGATGAAGGTGTCGACGCCGCCAGGCACCACCCCGGCGGGGTCGGCCGGGTAGCAGATGCGGATGCTGGCGGTGTGGGCGGTGCGGCTCATGGCGAGGTTCTGGCCAGGCGCCAGGCCGGCTGTGGACGCGGCAGGCGCTGCGCCGGTGTCTGGCCAGGGCGCTGCAGGGCCGTGGCGCATTGCAGCGCCACGGCCAGCAAGGTGAGGGACGGCGTCTTCGCGGCCAAGGTATTGGCCCCACTGGCGACGATGAAGTACATGACGATGGCCACCTTGAGCGGCGCGCGTGCGCCGCGCCACAGGTGCAGCACCAGGCAGCCCAGCCCGAACAGGAACAGGCCGAAGCCGACCAGCCCCAGCAGCACGAGCAGGTTGACCCAGAAGTTCTCGATCGCCTCGTAGCGCAGGTCGATGCCGACGCGGCCGGCGATGCCCTGGATGCGCGAGACCGGGATGCCGAACCACAGGTCGGCGCCGTGGACATGGCGCAGCACGTCGAAGGCGAGCAGGCGGACGTCGGCGCTGTTGTCCCAGGACAGGTTGCGGAAGATGCGCTCGCCCAGGCGCGTGGTCGCCACGACCGCGGCCAGCGCCGCGGCTGCCAGGCTCAGGCCGAGCAGACCGCCGCTGATCTGGCGGTAGCTGAAGCGGCCGCGCAGCAGCTGCAGCGCCAGGGGCAGGCAGGCCAGCAGCGCATACACGCCGACGGCGGCCAGGTTGCTGCGGCTGCCGAAGCTCAGCAGCGCCAGGGTCAGCAGGCCCAGGGCGGCGGCGCGCAGCGGCCAGGCCCAGGGCATCACCACCACGACCGGCATGAGGCTCACCGTGACCAGCGAATTGGCCAGCGGATGACCCATCAGCGCCGAGGCGCGGAACCAGTACTCCTCGACGATGCCGTCGCGGCCGGACAGCAGCGGGATCAGGCGCTGGCCGCTGGCGCCTTCGGCCACGGCCAGCGCCGCGTTGGCCAGCAGCAGCAGCATCAGCACGGTCAGCAGGCGGCGCTGGCGGCCGCGGTGGTGCATCACCACCGTCAGCGCGGCGACGCCCGGCATCCACAGCGTGTCGATGAAGAAGGCCTGCCCAGCCGGGCCGTGGCGCAGCAGCGTCCAGGCGAACACCGCCACCATCGCGCCCATGTAGCCGGCCAGCAGCGGGTGCTTGTGCACGAGCTCGAGCAGGCTGCGAACCGGGTTGCCGTGGCTCGCCAGGCCGGTCAGGAAAGCGAGGCCCAGGACGTAGCTGCCGGGGTGGATCTTGCTGGGGAACGGACCCCAGGGCAGGTCGTAGGGCACGCCCAGCGTGTGCAGGGCCGGTGCCGACACCGCCATGCGCAGCACCACTCCCGTCACCAGCAGCCACCACGACAGCGTGCGCCAGCCGTTGCTGGCAGCGGGCGGCGGCACCACGCTGCCCGGGATGTACGCCTGGTGGCGTTGCAGCTGGAAGGCGTTCACCGGGCCACCCGCTGCGGGTTCACGCCCGGGCCCGCACCCGCGGTCGTGATGAGGCCCAGCGCGCCAGCGGCCAGTTCGTCCAGCGTGCGCCGGCCCTGCTGTCCAGGCCGCGCCGACTGCGCGGTGATGCCGAAGATGTCGGTGTAGTCCCAGAGTGTCCAGCCGATGTCGTTGGCCTCGAGCGCGACGCGCACGTCGTGGATCCAGCGGTAGCGCGACGGCGCGTCGACGTGGGCCCGGATGCAGCCGAACTCGTTGCACAGCAGGCGCACGCCGCTTTCGCGCGCCCAGCGCCCGGCTTGGTCCATCTCGGCGCGCAGGCGCTTCGGGCCCCATCCGGCCTGCAGGTGTTCGGCCATTTCGCGGGCCGCGCGCGGATGCGGCTTGCGCAGCGGCAGCGCGCTGTCGTGGGCGGCGTCGGGCGGGTAGCGCAGGCCCTTGCGCAGCCCGGCGGTGGTGTAGCGCTCGTCCTGCCACTCGGCGCCCTGGTGCGTGAACAGGAAGGGTTCGTAGTGGTGGTAGGTGTAGGCCACGGCCGGGTCGGGCACGAGGCTCAGGCGCTGCAGCGCTTCCAGGCTGCCCCCGCCCGAGCCCGTCAGCAGCACCAGGTGGGCCGGTGCCTGGGCGCGCAGGGTCTCGAGCAGCTGGCGCTGCAGCCTGGGCCAGCGCAGCCGCTTCAGACCGTAGTACTGGGGTTCGTTGAACAGCTCGAAGGCCAGCTGCGCGCGGGGCTGGCGGGCCAGGCTGCGCGCCAGCAGCTCCCACAGGCGCAGCAGCTCGCGTTCGGTCTCGGGGTGCTCCTCGATGAGCCGCTTGTCCGACGGTTCCAGGTGCAGGTCGACCACGACCTCCAGCCCGGCGTCCAGAGCCATGTCCACCGCCTGCTGCAGTTCCCCCAGGAACTCGAGGGTGCCGCCGCGTTGTGGATGCCAGCCGCCCACGACCGGGTCCACCGGCAGGCGCACATGGTCGAGCCCGAGCGCGCGGAGCTGCCGCATCTCGCCCGCCGTCAGGCCTTGCCCGCGTTCGTATTCGAACCAGTGCGACAGGTTCAGCCCACGCGCCAGGCGCGGCAGTGGCGCGCGGCTCGGGCTGGCCGGCGCTGCGGCCGCAGCGCCCACGCCGACCGAGGCCAGCGCCGCGGCGCCCAGCCAGGCCCGCCTGTCACTGTCGGCCCCTGCCGTCATCGCACCGCCGCGGGAATCGCGCCGAGGAGCGGCAGGCCGAGTTCGCGCTGCACGTCGGCAGGGGTGAGGAAGGTGTCGCGCCACAGCGCGCTGAGGAAGGCGGTGAGCAGCGCCGCGCCGATGCTCAGGAGGATGCCCAGCACCATGACCAGGCTGCGCTTGGACTCGGCCTGGGTCGGTACGGCCGGGCGTTGCACGACGCTGACATTGCTCTTGCGCTGGCTGTCCAGGTCGGTCAGCACGCGTTCGTCGCGCAGGCGCTTGGCCGCCGCTTCGTACTGCACCTCGGCCAGGCGCCGTTCGCGTTCGAGGGTGCGCAGTTCGCCTTCGCTCTGGGCCAGCGAGGCCAGGCGCTTGTCGATGGCGGCGCGCTGTTGGCCCAGCGCCACCAGGCCCTGCTGCGACTGGCTGAGGTCGGCCGCGCTCTTCACGAGGTCGGACTCGGCGCCGTCGCGCACCGGGCTGCGGCCGGTGCGCACCGACTGCGGGGGCGCCGCGTCGAGCATGCGCAGGTGTTCGTTGACACGTTCGATGTCGGCCCTGGCGTCCTGCACCTGGGCCTCGCTGTCGAAGAACTTGCTGCTGGCGTCGCGTTCCTTCAGCCGCAGCTCCAGCAGCAGCTTGCGCGCGGCTTCGGCGGCTTCGCCGCGCGAGGTGTCGGTCGACAGCTTCACTTCGGCCGGGATCTGACCCAGCTGCGAACTCAGCGCGGTGCGGCGGGCGCCGGCCTGGGCCAGCGCCAGGTTGATCTCGGTCTGGCGCTTCTCGATCTCGCTCCGCTGGGTCAGCAGCAGGGTCTGTTCTTCGGCAAAGGAACGGATGCCGCGTTCCTGCTTGAAGCCGGCCAGCCGGCCTTCGGCCGCGTTCAGCTGGATGCGGCGTGCGCCGAGCTCGGCTTCGGCCTGGCCGTTGCTGGTGCTCGAGAACACCTGCTGGCGCTTGCGCAGGTAGCTGTCGATGATCTGGTCGAGCACCTTGGCCGAGACCTCGGGGTCGTCGTGGCTGAAGCTCACCTGCAGCAGGTTCGAGCCTTTCAGCAGGTCGGCGTCGATGGCGCGTTCCAGGGCCGTCGCGGCCTGGGCCTGCTCCAGCGGCGTGGCCGTGCGGTTGCCGGTGATGCCGGGGTAGATGGCGGCCACGCCGATCTTGCCGATCACGCCTTCTAGCACGTCGCGGCTGGTCAGGATCTTGGCCTCGGCCACCAGGGTCTGTTCGCGGTCGTAGGGCAGGGGCTGGGCGGTGCCCGGGTCGCCGGTCTCGGGTGTGTAGAGGTACTCGCGGCCCAGGCGCAGCAGCAGCGAAGCTTCGGCGGTGTACTTCTTGGGCATCGAGGCCACCACCAGCAGCGTGAGCAGCAGCCCCAGCAGCAAGGCCGCGCCGATGCGCCTGCGGTCGTGGAAGGCGATGGTCAGCAGGTCGCGCAGCGTGGTGCGGCCGGAGATCGCGCTCACGCCCATGCGCTCCATGCGACCGTTATCCAGCTGGGTCTCCTGCCAGGCGTCGCTCATGCCGACGCGCTTCATCGGATGCTTCCGTTCTCGTTGATGGTGTAGCTGAAGCCCAGGCTCAGCGGCAGGATGCGGCGCACCCACTGGTCGATCCACAGCCCAGCGTTGGCGATGCCGCTGCGCGGCACGAGCACCACGTCGTAGGGTGCCAGCACGATGTCCCTGGCGCCGGCCTGGCCCGCCATCACCGCGGCGAGGTCGAGCTTCATGACGATGCGCTCGCCCGCCGGCCCTTGCCGCAGCACCGTCACCTCGGACGGCTGGGCCGTGTCGCGCAGGCCTTCGGCTGCAAGCACGGCCTGCAGGGCCGTCAGCGGTCCGGCCAGGTTCTGCACACCCGGGCGCGCAACCTCGCCGCCCACGAAGACGCGCTGCGAAGGCACGCTGCCCTGGACATTGATGACCACCTGCGGACGCCGCACCCGCTGCGCAAGTGCGGCCTGGACCTGATCGCTCAGTTCGGCCAGCGTGTAGCCCACCACCGTCAGTTCGCCCACCATCGGCAGCGACACGGCGCCGTCGCTGCGCACCACGGCGGCAGTGTTCAGTTCGGGCGTGTTCGGGAAACGGAAGTTCAGCTCGTCGCCGACGCCCACCCGGTACGCGGGCGCCTGGGCCAGCGTGGCCGGCGTCATGCCCGACAGCCAGCCCAGGACCACGCACATCGCGGTACGGCGCAGCCAGGCGCAGCGCAGCGGGAAACTCGGCAGGCGGAAAACGGCGGTCATGGGTGGAGCGGTCGGCTCAGCGGATGTCTTGGCGCGGCAAGGGTCGGGGGGGCAGGCACTTCGGAAAACAGCCTCTGTCCGCCGCTGCTCGTGGCGCGATGACGGGCCCTAGGCTCGAAGCGCACCTTACGTTCAGTAACGACGCGTCGCAGAATCTACCTACGGTGCAAATGGTATGCGCTGGCGTCGCCGCGAGGGGCGGCGAAGTCCCCCCGAGACAAGGGTGCGCAGGCAACGTCCCTCGGTGAAAGCGCGACTTCTGGGCGCCTGCCGGGTCGGGACTGCCACCTCCACATGGGTTCGCGGGGTATCGGCCCACCCTCGCGAATCCGGGGGATGCTTCTGCGAGGTGGTGGTGACAATCGTTGGGCGGAAGTTTCAATCTCGACGCGACGACACCACCCACCAGGTTCATGAACGGCACCGTTTTCGCTTCCTGGTCGGACGAGGTGCAGCGCCACTGGAACCAGCGTCCGATGCGGCTGCAGCACCACCTGCACGAGCATCCTGCACTCCAGCTCGATGCACTGGCCGCGCTGGTCGAGAGTTACCCACGCAGCCACTACGCGCTGGTCCACACCAGCCGCCAGGGCGACGGTCGACCCCGTTGGCGCGAAGGTGAGCTGGGCGGCACCCCGGGCCAGGCGGTGATCGACGCGATCGCCGGCGGCAGCCTGTGGCTCAACCTGCGCCAGGCCCACGACCGCGCGCCGGCCTATGCCGATTTGCTGCAACAGGCCTATGGCGAGATCGCGACGCGACTGCCGGGCTTCGAGGCCGGCGCCCTGAAGATGGGCATCCTGATCTCGTCGCCCCGGGCCCAGGTGCACTACCACTGCGACCTGCCAGGGCAGCTGCTGTGGCAGATCCATGGGCGCAAGCGCGTGTGGGTCTATCCCGCTGCGGCACCCTGCCTGCAGGCCGACTGGCTGGAGGACATCGCCTACACCGGTTTCGAGTTCAGCCTGGTCTACGACCCGGCGTTCGAGCGCATGGCCATGGTCTTCGACCTCGAACCGGGGCAGATGCTGACCTGGCCGCTGAACGCGCCGCATCGGGTGGAGAACGCCGACTGCCTGAATGTCTCGGTGACCACGGAACACTGGACGCCGGAAAACCGCCGCGCGCAGAAGATGCACCTGGCCAACGCGGTCTTGCGCCACCGGCTGGGCTGGCGGCCGCGCAGCCGCGCCCTGGTCGGGCCCGGCTACTGGGCCAAGGCCGCGCTGCAGGCCGCCTGGCGGCGCAGCCCCTGGGCCGGCCAGACCCACAAGGCCCTGCGGCCGGTCGAGTTCAGGCTCGACCCGCGCGCGCCAGGGGGCCTGGTCGACTGCACCGTCCAGGCGGCATGAATTCAGCCGTGCCGCGCTACCGTGCCGCGGCGCTGGGTTCGCTCGACGAATTCCTGGGCCGCGCCAGCGGGTTGCAGCGTTCGGCTCGCCTGCCTTTCCACGCCGACGCCTGGCTGCGCGCCTGGTTCGAGACGCTGGGCACCAGCGAAGGCCGCCAGCCGCTCTGGCTGGTGGTGCAGCGACAGACCCTCGCTGGAAACGCCTGGGTCGACGCCATGCTGCTGCCGCTGGTGACGCGGCGCCGGCACGGCCTGCGCGAGATCGGATTTGCCGACGCCGGGGTCGTCGATTACGTTGTCCCGCTCACCGCCGCCGATTGGCATGGTGGTGCCCACGAGGCGCCTGCGGCCCGGGCACTGTGGGGGGCCCTGGCCGCGGCGCTGGGCCGGCACGACTACTGGTCCGTCGAGAAGATGCTGCCCGCCGCGTTGCCCGAAAGCGGCGGCACCAGCAACCCGCTGGCCCTGGCCTGGAGCACCCGCACCAGCGAGATGTTCGGCAACCAGTTCGAGGTGGACGGACCCTGGGAAGCCTGGCGTCGCGGCCTGGACAAGCGGGTGCGCAAGGAAATCGAACGCTGCTGGCGCGTGTTCGAGCGCAGCCCTGTCGCCCGCTTCGAGCGCGTCACCGACCTGCAGCAGGCCCTGGCGCTGTTCGAAACGCTCGAGAGCCAGCAATCCGAGCGCATGCACGGGCTGCCCCATTACCGGCTCGACAGGCCGGCCTACCGGGCCTTCTATCGCCAGCTGCTGGCCGGCGGGCTGGCCGAGGGCAGTGTCGTGCTGACCGCATTGCGTGACGGTGACGACGTCGTGTCGGCGCTGTTCGGCGTGGCCAACGGCACACGCTACATCGCTTTGCGCCAGAGCCTGGGGGGTGACGCCTGGAAAGCCTGCTCGCCAGGCCGGCTGCTCGACGAAGGCACGGCGCGCCACCTGCACGGTCAAGGCCTCGGGGCGTTCGATTTCGGCGTGGGCGACTACTTTCACAAGACGACGCTCGGCATGACGCCCATCCCGCTGCGCGATGCCTGCGTGGCACTGTCCTGGCGGGGTCTGCCGGTCGTTTGGGCCTGGCGGCTGCGCGGGCTCGTGAAGCAGCTCGTCAAGCACCCGCGCACCGTGCCGGCGCGCCTGCTGGCGCTGGTGCCGGCCTTGCGCCGGCGTTGGCCGACGCTGCGAGGTCCGGCTTGACGACCGCCGCCGCACCCTCCCAGTGGGCGCTCGAGCCCTTCGGCGCCGACGACTGGCCCACCGCCCGGCGCCTGCTGCTGGCCTGCTATCCCTGCACGCCTGCGGCGCTGTGGGACGCCGGCTTCAAGCGCCTGCGCAGCGTGCCCAGCGCCCCGGCCGATGCGCCCATGGGCATGATCCTGAGCAACGCTCAAGGGCCTGCCGGGCTGGCGCTGCTGCTGGCCAGCGAACGGCCGGCGGACAGCGGACCGCAACGCCTGCTGAACATCAGCAGCTGGGGCATCCTGCCTCAGGCGCGCCAGCGGGCGCTGTGGATGGCGCGCACCGGCCTGGCCGAACCGGAGACCGGCTATTCCGTGCTGACACCGTTGCCTTCGCTGCATCGGCTGCTGCAACGGATCGAGCTGGCGGCCGTCACCCATCAGCACATCCTGATGTCGACGCCGCGTCTGGCCTGGTCGCCGCAGCGCGGCACGCGGGCCGCCGTGGTGCTGACGGGAAAGACCGCCTTGCACGAGCTGCGCGACGATCCCCTGGTCACCGCCCTGCACGATCATGTGCGCCTGGGCTGCGAGGTCCTGGCGCTGCAGGCCGGCTCGGGCGTACGCGGCTGGGTGCCGCTGGTCTTCCGGGCGCAGCGCCGCCTGGGCTGGCTGCGAACGGCTGAACTGCTGTACTCGCCGTCACAGGCCCTCGTGGCCGACCATGCGCGGGCGCTCGCCCGGCCGCTGCTCAGCCGCGGATTCGTGCTGATGGGCTTCGACGCCCACCAGGACCTGGTTCCCCGAGACCCCTGCACCCGGCTCTTCCAGCGGCGCTACGGCCGCAGGCTGGTGGCTCCGCGTGGCGTCGACCACCTCTACTCCGAGCTCGTCTACCTGCACCGCTGAGCGGCGCGGCTGTTCAGGGCACCTGCAGGCCCTCTTCGGCAATCACCCGGTCCAGCGCTTGTTCGAACATGACGCGTGCTGCGCCGGCAAGGCTGCCCAGGTGCCGGTGCAGGGCGGAATCGGCCGGGCTGCGCGAATCGCAGTCGGCGCTGTACTGCTCGAAGTGGGCCAGCTGGGTCACGATTTCCGCCAGGTGGCGCGGGCATTCACAGAGCACGGAGCTGGGCTGCTCGCCCAGGCTCGCCAGCTGCTCGTCGCTGTAGCGGCGGGCGCTGGGCATGCGCGGGCCGCTGGCAGGCATCGGCGTGTTGGCGGCGGAGGCGAGCAGACGCAGCAGCTCGCGGCCGGTACAGGGTTCGCGCCTGACGATCGCGCCTGCGGCCCGCAGCGACTCGGCCACCGCTTCGGCGCCGAAGGCATAGAGCACGATCAAGGTGGCGGCGCCATGCTGCTTGGCCACGCTCAGCGCCCGCTCGGCCAGGGCCGGGTGCAGGGACGGCAGGTGCACGACCAGCACGTCGGGCTGGTCGGGTGCGGCTTCACCGGCCTGCTGCGACTGCGCGGCGCGCACGCTTTCGGCCTGGGCCAGGTCGTCGTGCACGCGGCGGGGTGAAGCGCCCACGGCCTGGAGCTTCTGCGCGACGCTGCGGCCCACTACCACCAGATGGAGGCCTGGAACCGCCGCGGCGGCGGCGCTTCGTGCCGGTGCCGTAGACGCCAGACCCTGCAGCTCTGCCAGTGCCAGCGAGGCGATCGTGCCGATGGCATGGCCGCGGTCGCTCAGCTGCTTCAGCAGGGCCAGACGCTGGACGTCGAGGGTGGAGTAGAGGCGCTGCCCGGTCGGGGTCTTCGGCGCTGCCACGACGCCATAGCGGCGCTCCCAGACGCGCAGGGTCGTGACAGGCAGGCCTGCCAGACGGGCGGCAGTGCCGCTGCGGAGGCGGGCATTGACCGGAAGACGACTCGCGTCAAGCGTCTCGGTATCGGCGTCAAGAGCTTCGATTGTCATGGGGTTGACCCTGGGTTAGGTTGGATGAATGTGGAACGAATCGGAATATAGCGGCATTGAACAGACGTTGAATCGTAAATATGCGCTAAACCGCTTGAACTTTCAGGACAAGGTCGCCACAGAGGCTACTGACGCGTCACAATGCTACTGCGATGTCTAACTTCTCCTCTCCCCCAACCGCCAAAGTTGAGCCCATGACGGGCTCGAACGGCACCACGACCGTGTATTTCGACGGCGGATGTCCGGTCTGCTCGCGCGAGATCGCTGCATATCGACGTCAGGCTGGCGCGGAAAACTGTTCATGGGTGGACGTCAGTCGGTGCGATGAATCGGAATTGGGTGCGGATCTGACCCGGGCTGCCGCGATGAACCGGCTTCATGTTCGACAGGCCGACGGGCGTCTCGTGCATGGCGCGCTGGGGTTCGCGGCCCTGTGGTCGGCCTTGCCCCGCACGGCCTGGCTCGGTCGGGTGGCCAGTTTGCCGCCAGTGGCGTGGGCGCTGGAGGGCGCTTACCGGGGCTTCCTGGCGATCCGCGGGTTGTGGCGGCCGGTGAACGAATCCGCCCCGGTCCGACCCGTGGGCGGGTCGGCCGGAACTTGGTCGACACGCGTGACTGCCGACCTGCGCAGCGACCACGCCGGCGAGGTCGGCGCCATCCAGATCTACCGCGGTGCCCTGGCGGTGTCGCGTGACCCGGGCCTGCGGCGCTTCGCCCAACACCACCTGAGCGCCGAAACCGATCACCTGCGCTGCATCGAAACGCACCTGGCGCGGGCCGAGCACAGCCGGCTGCTGCTGGCGTGGCGCTGGGCAGGCTGGATGACCGGCGCCCTGCCGGCCTTGTTCGGGCCGCGGGTCTTCTACGCCACGGTTGCTGCCGTCGAAACCTTCGTCGACCGCCATTACGCCGAGCAGATCGACAGCATCGACCAGGCGCTGCGGAACACCGATGCCGGAGATGAGTCGCAACGGCTGAGCGCGCTGCGCGCGGACCTGCAGGCCTGCCGGGACGACGAAGTGCGGCACCGCGACGAAGCCCGCGCTGCCGGTGCCGCCACGAACTTCCTGGTGCGGGCCTGGACGGCTGGTGTCGGCGCCGGTTCAGCGGCGGCGGTGGCGCTGGCCCGGCGCATCTGAAACACCGACCGAGAACGTAAGTCCGAACCTTGTTGTCCTGACCGACTCACACCCCCGCAGCTGCCGAAGCCGACGACTGCAACC
Source organism: Burkholderiales bacterium (assembly GCA_031411875.1). GTDB lineage: Bacteria > Pseudomonadota > Gammaproteobacteria > Burkholderiales > Burkholderiaceae_C > Rubrivivax. Next base: position 51,773 of record JANOBX010000088.1, read on the forward strand.
ACCGCGAAAGGCTCCATATGTCCAGCACCTCAGAAACCACCGCCCGAGTCGCCGTCATCGGTGCCGGCATTGCCGGTGCTGCTTGCGCGGCCAGCCTGCGCGAGGCCGGCCTGGCCGTGACCTTGTTCGACAAGTCGCGTGGCGTCGGCGGCCGCATGTCGACGCGTCGCGCTGAATGGGCGGCAGCCGACGGCAGCCCGCTGCACGCCGAGTTCGACCACGGCGCCCAGCACATCCAGGCGCGTCATCCACGTTTCCGCGCCGCCTTGCGCCGCGCCGCCGCGGCGGGCGTCGTGGCGGCCTGGGCACCGCGTGTGCATGGCGCGTGGCCGGCACCGGTTCGCCGCGAAAGCTGGGTGCCGATGGCGGGGATGCCGGCGCTGGCGCGCCACTTCATCGGCGAAACAGCCGTCGAACTGAATTTCCAGGTGCAGCGTCTGCAACGCAGCCGCGACGGCTGGCGGGTGGTGGCGGTGGACGGAAGCACCCAGGGGCCGTTCGACCAGGTGCTGCTGGCCATGCCGCCGGCCCAGGCCGCGGTGTTGCTGGCCGGTCATCACGACCGGTGGGCCGACAGCCTGGCGGCGTTGCGCATGGAAGCCTGCTGGACCCTGATGGCCGTCACCCAGGACCTCGACTGGCCTTGGGACGCGTACGAACCCGACACCCGCCGCAGCCCGCTGGCCTGGGTGGCTCGCAACGACCGCAAGCCCGGCCGGACAGCCCCGCAGGGCATGGCCACCTGGGTGGCGCACGCCCACCCGGCCTGGAGCGCAGCGCAGCTCGAGGCTTCGCCTGCGGCCGTACAGGCGGCCTTGAGCCAGGCGCTGGCCGCCGTGCTGCCCATGGGCACAAAACTGCAGTGGCATCACCGTGCCGTGCAGCGTTGGCGCTATGCCGTGCCGGCACAGGCGTCGGCTTCTGCCGCTGCCGCTGCAACTGCCACTGCCACTGCCGCTGCCGAAAGCGAATGCTGGTGGGATGCTCGCCGCGGCCTGGGCATCTGTGGCGACTTCCTCGGCGGCGCCGTGGCGTCTGCCGGCGGTGTCGAAGCCGCCTGGCGCTCTGGTGACGAGCTCGCCGACACGGTGCTCGCGGCACTGGACAGCGAAACGGCGGCATCCCGGCCGCTGGACGAACAGCCGCAGCTGGAAGGCCAGGAGCTGGTGTTGGCCCACGCCGCCTGACACGGCGGCCGGACCGCGGCGGCTGGCCGCGGGCGACTCAGGCGCGCAGTGAGCTGCGCGTCCCCAGCGCCAGGACCCAATGGCGCGTCAGCGGTGTCGAGGGCTTGGCCATCAGGCGTTCGTTCAGGACCGCGCGTCCGAGCGACTGACGTCCGCCTTGCGCGGCCGCGGCCAGCAGCGTCTGGTCGATCAGGTCACGCTGCGCCAGGCTGCCGCCCAGGTTGCGCGACACGGTCCGTGTCGGTGCCAGCAGATCGCAGGCTCTGTCGGCCTCGCCACGAGCCAGGGCGAGCACACCCCGCATCAGCGGCAGACCGACCTCGCGCGCCATGCCATGGTTGCTGCGGCGGGCGTCGGCGGGCGTCATGGCACGTTCGGCGCATCGCGCCACCCATCGCTCGGCCGCACCGATCTGGCCCGCCCCGGTCAGCGCCAGCACCACATGCAGGTCGTTGAAGGCGTAATAGCCGGCGGCGGTGTCGCTCAGGTCCCAACCCTGCAGCAGCGCGTTGTACTGGCCTGAAACGTCTTCGCCCAGCAGGTGCAGTCGCCACAGCAGCGCAGCCGCGTCCAGACGCTGCAAGGTCACCTGCAAGGCGTCGCCGCTGAGGTGGTTGTCGATCAGCCGCAGCACGCCGGCGATGTCGAGCGATTCCAGCCTGAATAGGCCCTTGTGCCACCACAGGTGCGCGGCGAAGCCGTTGCCTTCGCCCCAATGCGGCTGCTGCTGGCGCAGCCAGGCCGACCCATCCTCGAAGCGGCCCTGCATCTCCATGACATGCGCCACCGCATGAACGGCCCAGGGCACCCGCGGGTTGGCAGCGAGTGCGCGCCGGCCGGCTTCCTCGGCCTGCGGGTAGAGGTTGTTCTCTTCCAGGCCGAAGGCGTACAGCGCCAGCACGTAGGGGTGCAGCGGGTCGGCCTCGTCCCACTCGGGCAGGGCGCGTGCCGGGCGCAGGCGCAGGGCCGGCGTGTCGCCGCGATAGAAATCCCACAGCTGCGCCCACTGCAGGGCCAGCGCATCCCGCGGGTGTTCGGTGAGCAGGCCGTCCCAGGTCCGGCAGGCGGCATGCCAGCGGCCTTCGAGCAGCTGCTGCAATGCTTCGAGGTGCGTGCGCTCGCGCGCGGGCGCCGAGCCGGCCAGCGCGCGGGCATGGGAGAGGTGGGCCGCAGCCTCGTCACGCAGTGCGGGTTCGGTCAGGCTCAGCAGGAAGCCGGCCTTCATGGCGTGCGGCAGCGCCCAGGCCGGGTCGGCCTGCATGGCCGCGTCCAGGTCGGCCAGGGGCGTGTCGTAGAACGACATCATCCGCCACAGGGCCTGTTCGGTCGCATGCTGCGCGGCCGCATGGCCACTGCCGCAGGGGTTGCCGCGTGGATCGGTGTTCGCCATGGCGCGAATGTACCGTTGCCGGGTGACCGCTCCTGACGGACCCTGTGCGGTGTCGCCTGAAGGCCGCCTTCAGGGTCGGGTGTCGGCCAGCGCTGCGGGCCGCGCCAGGAAGCGCAGCAGCGCCTGCGGCTCGCGCCCGCCTTCGGTCTGCATGTCGAAGGCAATGCCGTCGGCCTGCGGGACGCCTCGATAGCGATGGCGCAGCTCGCGCCGATCGTCGCCCAGCATTTCGACGCTGGCGGTGAAGAAGCGCAGGCCGTCGACGGCGCTGTAGCTGGCTTCCTGGAGCGGGCGGTCCACGCCCAGGAACGACACGGTGCCGCCCAGTTCGGTGCCGCTGCCGCTGAAGAACATGTGCTCCGGCCGCGCAGCGTCGAGCCAGGCGTAGGGCACCCGGGCTGCCCAGACACCGTTGATGCGCTGGCGTGCGGCCGCGGCCGCTGAAGTCTGGCCGGTCTGCTGCCGCGACCACCACAGGCCGGCACCCAGCGCCAAGGCCAGGCCCGTGCCGAGGCCGGCCCACAGCAGCGGACGCCGTGCCGCTGCCACGGGTGTGGCCAGCGGCACCCAGGTCTGCAGCGCCTGCACCAGGCGGGCGATGTCGGCTTCGTGCTGCAGGTGCGCCAGTGGCAAGGCATGGTGCCTGCTCAGCGCCTGCAGCTCGGGCGGCAACTGCGCGGCCTGCGGCATGGGCGTGCCGTCGAGCAGCAGTGGCAGCACCTGCGGCCGGCCCGCGGCCAGCGCGGTGGCCACCTCCTGACGCACGAAGTCCTGGGGGTCGAACAGGCGTGGCGCCGCGCCTTCGCGTTCGCCGCGCCAGCGCGGGCCGATCAGCACCAGCATCACCCGCGCCGCCCGCACCGCCGCGCCCAGGCGCGCTTCGAAGTTCTCGCCGGCGTGCAGGTCGTCGGCGTCGATGAACACCCGCTCGGCGCCGTAGACCGGCGCCAGCGCCAGGGCCAACGCGCGCGCATGCCCGGCCGCGTCGTCGCGCCGGTAGCTGATGAAGATCGGCGCCGGCTCAGGCATCGATTCACGCATCGGCTCGGGCATCAGGACAGGTCGGCCAGGGCGGCAGCGGCGGGCGCAGGCGTTCCCAGGCGCGGGCCAGGCGCAGCACGCCCAGGTCGTCGTGGCGCCGGCCGCTGATCTGCAGGCCGATGGGCAGCGGCTTGAGCCCGCCCGGCGCCATGCCGCAGGGCAGGGTGATGGCGGGCTGCTCGCCCATGTTCCAGGGCAGGGTGAAGGCGATGTGCTCGAACGGCCGCGCCGGGTCGTGCAGCGGGCTGGCCCGTTCTGCGGCGAAGGCCGGCACCGGGCTCGTCGGCGAGACGATGAAGTCGAAAGCCTCGCTGGCGCCAGCCGCGGCGTCGCGCAGCGCGGCCATCTGCGCCTGGCCGTGGAAGACCTGGCTGCCGCTGTAGCCGCTGGCGGGTTCGGCCCAGGCGCGGATGTAGGGCAGCACGAGTTCGCGCCGGTCCTCGGGCAGGGCCTGCAGGTCGAGCCAGGCGCGCAGCCGCCAGAAGCGGTCCAGGCCGTCGACCATGGCGCGCGTCGTGAACGGTGCCAGTGGCTCGACGATGGCGCCGGCTGTCTGCAGGCGCCGGGCAGCCTCGGTGACGGCAGCCTGCGTGGCGGCGTCCAGCGGCAGGCCCCAGCCGGCGTCCAGCAGCAGGCCGATGCGCAGGCCCCGGAGCTGCACTTCGCAGTCCTCGGCGGGGTCGGCCAGGTCGGTCCACGCAATGTCCTGCGCGGGCAGGCGGGTGGGGTCGCGCACGTCGGGCCGGCTCAGGCAGGCCATGGCCAGCGCCACGTCGGCCACGCTGCGCGTCAGCGGGCCGGCCACCCGGCCGGTGTAGGGCGGGTGGATGGGCACGCGGCCCGCGCTGGGCTTGAAGCCGACCACACCGCACCAGCCCGCCGGCAGCCGGATGCTGCCGCCGATGTCGGTGCCGATGTGCAGCGGGCCATAACCCGCGGCCGCCGCCGCCGCCGCGCCGGCACTGCTGCCGCCGGGCGTCTTGTCGGAGTCCCAGGGGTTGCGCGACAGGGCGTGGAAGCTCGACAGGCCCGAGGACAACATGCCCAGGTCGGGCATCGTCGTCTTGGCGACAATGAGCGCGCCGGCTTCACGCAGCCGCGCCGCCGGCGGTGCATCGGCCGGGGCGGGCTGCAGCGGCATGGCCGCGCAGCCCAGCGGGACGGGTGTGCCGCGCGTGGCGATGTTTTCCTTCACGGTGACCGGCACGCCGTCCAGCGCGCCTTGCGGCTGGCCCGCGTGCCAGCGGGCGGCCGAGGTGCGGGCCTGTTCCAGCAGGGCGTCGGCGTCGAAGGCATACAGCGCCTGGATGTGCGGCTCCCAGCGGGCGATGTGCGCCACCAGCGCCTGCGCCACGTCCAGCGGCGTGAAGTCGCCGCGGCGGTAGCCGGTGGTGAGATCGGCTGCGCCCAGCGGCGGCAGTTCGTGCGGCGTCATGGCCGAGCCATGAACTGCTGCAGCTGACGCGCCGCACGCGCGCGCACCTGCCCGCGCAGGAAGGATGTCCAGCCCAGCAGCAGCCCGGGCGCGCCCAGGGCCTGGCGGGCCCAGCGCCAGAAGTCGAAGCGGTCGCGGTGGCGGGTGATCAGGCCCTGGCCGTCGAACTCGAAGTCGGCGTCGATGACGTTGTGCACGAGCCGGCCGGTGGCGCTGAACAGGTAGTGCGCGTCCCAGTGCGCCGAGCTTGCCGTGAAGGCGCTGGCCTGCAGCCGCCAGTGCGCCATGCCCTTGGCCTGGGTGGCGGTGCACAGCATGCGCCACATGCCGCCGATCTGTTCGCGCCCCTGCAGCGAGAAGGCCTCGTCGTCGAAGCGCGCGTCGGCGGCGTAGCAGGCCTGCATGGTGGCGTGGTCGAGCCTGCCGAAGGCGGCGTAGAAGCGTTCGATGGTGGCCTGGCTCATGGTGTGTTTCCTCAGGTGGGCGTGCCCCAGCTCACCGCCGCCAGGTCGTTGGCAAAGACGGGCGAACTGCTCCACAGGCCCCGCAGGCCCTTGCGGAACACCGCCACCTGCGACGGGTTCCAGATGAACACGTTGACGGCGTCCAGCGCCAGCTGGCGCTGGATGTCCTGCCACAGCCGCTGTCGTTCGGCCGGGTTGGCGGTGCCGCCCTGTTCCGCCACCAGGCTGCGGAAGCGGGCGCTGTCGTAGCCGAAGTAGTAGTTCGGGTCGGTGTAGGCGCGCACGTGGTCCAGCGGCTCCACGTGCAGGATGAGGGTGAGGTCGAAGTTGCCCTTGAAGGCCCCGCCCAGCCAGGCCGCCCATTCGACGTTCTCGATCTTCGCGTTCACGCCCACCTGGGCCAGCTGGGCGGCGACGATCTCGCCGCCGGTGCGCGCGTATTGCGGCGGCGGCAGGGTCAGCGTCAGGTTGAGCGAGCCGCCGATGCCGGCTTCCTTCAGCAGCGCGCGTGCCCGCGCCGGGTCGTAGGGCGTCTGCTTCGTCAGGTCCAGGTAGCCGGGGTCGGTGGGCGCGAAATGGCTGCCGATGGGCCGGGCCAGGCCTTCCAGCGCCCCGTCGATGAAGGCCTGGCGGTCGATGGCATGGGCCAGGGCACGGCGCACGCGCAGGTCGTTCAGCGGCGCCTTGCGCTGGTTGATGGCCAGGATGCCCTTGCCCGAGGTGACGCCGGTTTCCACCACGAAGCGCGGGTTGCTGCGGAACTGGCGCAGGGCTTGCGGCGCACCGAAGCGCGGCATGGCGTCGACGTCGCCGGCCAGCAGGGCGGCCACCTGCGCCGCCGGGTCGCTGATGAAACGGAACGTGGCGCGCCGCAGGGCCACCTGGTCGGCATGGCGATGGTTGGCCGACTTCACCAGCGTCACCGCGCTGCCCTTGTTCCAGCTTTCCAGCCTGAACGGCCCGGTGCCCACCGGCTGCGTGCCGGCCTGCGCCGCGGTGGCCGGGTGCAGCATCACGGCGGTGTTTTCGCCGAGGCGGAAGGGCAGCAGCGGGTCGGGGACCTTCAGCACCAGCGACACGGTGTGGGGGTCGGCCACCTGCACCGATTCGATGTTGTCGAAGACGGCCTTGCGCGCCTTGTTCGTGCTGTCGGGCGCGCGGGCGCGGTCGATGCTGAACTTCACGACTTGGGCGTCGAACGGCCGGCCATCGCTGAACAGCACGCCACGCTTCAGGAAGAAGGTGCAGGTCTTGCCGTCGGGCGTGAAGGTCCAGCGTTCGGCCAGCAGCGGCACGACGCTGCCGTCCAGGCCGATCTTGGTCAGGCCTTCGAAGACGTTGTAGTGGACGATCTCGCCGATGGCCGCCGAAGCCCCCGTCGTCGGGTCCAGGCCGGGCGGCTCCAGCACCATGGCCAGCACCAGCGTGTCCTTGCGGCGCTGCGCGAAGGCGGGTGTGGCCAGCAGCGGCAGCGAGGCCAGCAGCTGGTTGACGAGGCGCCGGTCCAGGCTCATGGGTCGGGCTTTCGTGGGCTTCCGTGGGCTGTCGTGGGCTTTGCGGGGCTTCGCGATCGGCTCGCGTTCAAGGCCTCGATTGTGGCGCCGTGGCCAGCCCGCCAGGGGCCACGCCCGGCAGCGACTGCAGCAGCTGCCGGGTGTAGGGGTGGCTGGGCGCGGTGAACAGGGTTTCGGGCGTGCCACGTTCGACGATGCGGCCCTGCTGCAGCACCAGCACCTCGTCGCACAGGTGGTCGACCACCGCCAGGTCGTGGCTGATGAACAGGTAGCTCAGGCCGAAGGCCGCCTGCAGGTCCTGCAGCAGGTTCAGCACCTGGGCCTGGACCGACACGTCGAGCGCGCTCACCGGTTCGTCGGCGACGATGAGCTTCGGGCGGGTGATGAGCGCGCGCGCGATGGCGATGCGCTGGCGCTGGCCGCCGCTGAACTCGTGCGGGAACTTGTCCAGGTCGGCGGCGTGCAGGCCCACCGCCTCCAGTGCCTCGGCGGCGAGCTGGCGGCGGCGCGCGGGATCGGCCACGCACGCTGCACCGCGCAACAGGGCCAGCGGCTCGGCCACGGTCTGCAGCACGCTGCGGCGCGGGTCGAGCGAGCCGTAGGGGTCCTGGAACACCATCTGGAATTGCGCCCGCGCTGCGCGCAATTCGTCGTCAGGCAAGGCGTGCAGGTCGCGGCCTTCGAACAGCACCTGCCCCGCGACCGGTGTCTCCAAGGCCATCACCAGCCGCGCCAGCGTGCTCTTGCCCGAGCCCGATTCGCCCACCACGCCCAGGCTTTCGCCAGTCGCCAAAGTGAAGCCCACATCGGTGAGCGCCTGCACCTGCGGCGCTGGCTGCAGCAGGTGCTGGCGCGGCAGCTGGTAGGTCTGCGACAGACCGCGCACCTCGAGCAGGGGCGGGCTCATCTCAAGGCCAGGGGTGCAGGCAACGCAGCGCGTGCCCGGTGCCCACAAGGGTTTCGGGCGGCAGCGCCTGGCGACACTCGGCCTGCTCCCGTTCGCAGCGTTCGGCAAAGGCGCAGCCTGGCGGCAGGTCGGCCAGTGCCGGCACGCGGCCGGGAATGGTGGCCAGCCGCGGCCGGGCGCCGCCCTGGCGCTGCCCCATGCGCGGTCGCGCGGCGTAGAGACCTCGCGTGTACGGGTGGGCAAGGCGGGCAAAGACCTCGGCCGTGGGCCCGCGGTCGACCGCCGTGCCGCCGTACATCACCAGCACCTGCTGCACACGGTCGGCCATGACGCCCAGGTCATGGCTGATGAGCAGCAGGGCCATGCCGCTGTCGCGGCACAGCCCCTGGATGAGATCGAGGATTTCGCGCTGCGTCGTCACGTCCAGCGCGGTGGTGGGCTCGTCGGCGATCAGCAGTTCCGGCCCGCAGGCCAGGGCCATGGCGATGACGACGCGCTGGCGCTGGCCGCCCGACAGCTGGTGCGGCCAGGCGTTCAGGCGCTGCGCGGCCTGCGGCATCTGCACGCGGTCGAGCCAGCGCAGCGCCTCGGCCCGCGCGGCGCCGGCCGACAGGTCCTGATGCAGGCGCAGCGGTTCGGCGATCTGCCGGCCGATGGTATGCAGCGGGTTCAGCGCCGTCATCGGTTCCTGGAACACCATGCCGATGCGCCGGCCGCGGATGCGGCACAGCGCCGGCTCGTCCAGCGTCGTCAGTTCCTCGCCGCCGAAGCGCACCGAGCCCTGCACCCGCGCACCGTCGGGCAACAGGCCCATGACGGCGAGTGCGGTGAGGGACTTGCCGCTGCCGCTTTCGCCGATCAGCCCCAGGGTCTGCCCGCGGCCCAGGCTGAAGCCCAGGTCGCGCAGGGCGTCGGCCGGGCCGCGCGCGGTGCCCAGCGTGACGCGGAGCTGGCTCAGTTGCAGCAGTGCGGGTGAAGGGGCGAGGGGCGGCGTGGGGCTGGGCACCCCGCCACGATAGCGCCAGGTGCGCCCGCCACACCCGTGGCGCCCGACCCGCCGTTGTTCAGCGCCGCCAGCGGTCCGCCCGAAGCCGCCTTCGGGCCCACAGTGTGCGGCTCGTTCCTTGAACAGACCATGCGCGCCAGTTCGCGCGACATGGGCACGCGGCGCCTACGACGGGCTCGCGGCCAGCATGTCCATGTAGGCACCGGCCAGTCGGGGCGCCCCTGCCAGGCCCAGACGCTGCATCAGCGCTTCGGCCACGGCCTGGCCTTGCTCGTCGGACTGGCCTGCCTGAAGCATCACTTCCAGCTCCATGAAGTCGCCCAGGTGCTCGACGCGGTCGAGATGGATGCGTGTGCTGAAACCCGCTTCGCGCACGATCAGCAGCCAGCGCTTCTTGCGCACGCGGCCGACCAGGCCGCAGGCGCGGACCAGGGCTTCGCGCAACGCAGCCGGTTCTGGCGCTGCCACGCAGACATAGTCGCTGGCCCTGGCCTCGGTGCTGTCGGCGCGGTGGTAGTGGATCAGATCGGCAGAGCCGTCGGCGTACTCGCGCAGCTTCAGCCGGCCCTCAGGGGCTGCGAAGAAGGTGTCGTCCTGGACGATGACTTCGGCCGGGCCGCCGGCCAGGGCGCTGGCATGCGCGAGCAGGGCGTCGATGCCAGTCTCGAGCCTGGCCTTGATTTCGATGTTTCTGGGCATGGGCCGATTTTCCGATGGCGTGGTGCCCTCGCCTCGGTGTTTGCACGGGGCCCGACAGGCCGGGAAGAATTCCCGCGAGATTCACGGGGATGATGACGCTCGACCCGCCCAATCACTGCCTTGCCTGGACCTTCCACGCTCATGAAACCGCAACTCCTGCCCATGGCCCTTGCCGCCAGCGGCTGCATTCTGGGGATGGGCGCCCTTGCCCAGACGGCAGCGCCCGCACGCGTCGAGATCATCGGTGTCAGCCCGCTGCCCGGCGTCGGCGTGCCGGCCCGCCAGGTGCCCGGCAACGTGCAGACGCTGCGCGCTGCCGACATCGACGCCAGCCATGCGCTGGACCTGAGCAGCCTGATGGGCCGGCGCCTGGGAAGCGTGCACCTCAACGAGATCCAGAACAACCCCTTCCAGCCCGATGTGAACTATCGCGGCTACACCGCTTCGCCGCTGCTGGGCACGCAGCAGGGCTTGTCGGTCTATCTCGACGGCGTACGCATGAACCAGCCCTTCGGCGACGTCGTGAGCTGGGACCTCATTCCCAAGGCCGCGATCGCCGGTGTCACGCTGATGCCGGGGTCGAACCCGCTGTTCGGCCTGAACACGCTGGGCGGCGCGCTGGCGGTGCAGACCAAAGACGGGCTCAGTCACCCCGGAACCTCGGTGCAGTTGCTGGCCGGCGAGAACGGCCGCGTGGCCGCCGAGTTCGAGACCGGTGGCGGCCAGGCCGGGGGCTTGAACTGGTACGTCACCGGGCAGAAGTTCAAGGAAGACGGCTGGCGCGTCGATTCGCCCTCCGACGTGGGACAGCTGTTCGCCAAGCTCGGGCTGCAGATTGGCGATACGAAACTCAGCCTGAGCGCCGTCTTCGCCGACACCGACCTGAACGGCAACGGCCTGCAGGAACAGCGCTTCCTGGAGCGCGACCGCGCCAGCGTCTACACCAAGCCCGACAACACGAAGAACCGTGCCGGCCTGCTGAACCTGGCCTTCACCCAGGGGCTGGGCCAGAGCCTCAGCCTGAGCGGCAACGTCTACGCCCGCAACATCCGCACGCGCACCTTCAACGGCGACATCAACGACGACAGCTTCGACCAGGCGCTCTACCAGCCCAGCGCCCCCGAGCGCGCAGCGCTGACGACCGCCGGTTTCTCGGGGTTTCCGGTGGCCGGCGAGTCTGCCGCCAATGCCCCGTTCCCGAAGTGGCGCTGCATCGCCAACGCGCTGCTGCGCGACGAGCCGGGGGAGAAGTGCAACGGCGTCATCAACCAGACCTTCACCCGCCAGAGCCAGCAAGGCCTGGCCCTGCAACTGGTCTCCGACGCGCCGGTCTTCGGCCTGCCGAGCCAGCTGCTGGGCGGCCTGGCGCTGGACGCCAACCGCAGCCACTTCACCCAGGGGTCGGAGCTGGGGTATCTGAACCCCGACCGCAGCATCACCGGCGTGAGTGCCTTCGGTGACGGCGTCACCGGGGGCGAAGTCGACGGCGAGCCTTACGACACCCGCGTCGATTTGCGCGGCCGCACCCGTACCTGGAGCGTGTATGGCAGCCAGATGCTGACCTTGCAGCCGGGCCTGCACCTGACGCTGTCCGCCCGCTACAACCGCAGCGAGGTGAAGAACCGGGACGCGATCACGCCGGGCGGCGGCCGCGGTTCGCTCGACGGCGACCATCGCTACAGCCGCCTCAACCCGGCCATCGGGCTGACGTTCTCGCCGAGCGCCGCGCTGAACCTGTACGTGGGCGCCAACCAGGGCAGCCGCGCGCCCTCGTCCATCGAGCTCGGCTGCGCCGACCCGGAGAGCCCCTGCAAGCTGCCCAACGCCTTTGCCGGCGACCCACCGCTCAGGCAGGTCGTGACGACGACGCTGGAAGCCGGCGTGCGCGGCAGCAGCGCCGGGGGGTTCAGCTGGAATGCCGGCGTCTTCCGCAGCGACAACCGCGACGACCTGCTCTTCGTCGCCGACGACAGTGCCGGCTTCGGTTACTTCCGCAACTTCGGCAAGACACGCCGGCACGGCCTGGAACTGGGCGCCGCCTGGCAGCCGAGCGAGGCGCTGAACATCGGCATGAACCTCAGCCTGCTCGACGCCACCTACCGCAGCCCCGAAGCCGTGGACGGCTCGTCGAACAGCAGCAACGAATCGGCCGAGGACGGCTTCCCGGGCGTGGACGGCGAGATCGACATCCGCCCCGGCGACCGCATCCCGCTGCAGCCGCGGCGCGTGCTCAAGCTGTACGCAGACTGGCGTGTCAGCCCCCAGTGGACCCTGAACGCCGACCTCAACAGCGTCGGTCAGAGCCTGGCGCGCGGCAACGAGAACGGCCAGCACCAACCCGACGGCACCACCTACCTGGGCGCGGGCCACAGCCCTGGCTACACCGTCTTCAACCTGGGCCTGGAGTGGCAGCCCACCGCGGCACTGAAGTTGTTCGCGCAGGTGAACAACCTGTTCGACCGTGACTACAGCACGGCGGCGCAGCTGGGCCCCACCGGCTTCAATGCCACCGGAAACTTCGAGGCGCGGCCCTTCCCGGCCAATGCCAATGGCGACCGGCCCGTGCGCCACGCCACCTTCTACGCCCCGGGGGCGCCGTGCACCCTCTGGCTGGGGGTGAAGCTCGGCTTGTGAGCTCGGTTTGTAAGCCCGGCCGGCAAGCGCGGGGCGTTGACGCGGCTGGCGCCCTCAGCGCTGTCGCGCCAGCCGCGGGTCCCACAGGTCGCGCAGCCCGTCGCCCACGAGGTTCAGCCCCAGCACGCTGAGCATGATGGCCGCCCCGGGCCACAGCGCGAGCAGGGGCGCCTGGAACATCTGGGCCTGCGCGTCGTTCAGCATGCGTCCCCAGCTGGGTTGCGGCGGCTGCGTGCCCAGGCCCAGGTAGGACAGGGCGGCCTCGGCCAGGATGGCGGTGGCGAAGCTGATCGTGGCCTGCACGATCAGCGGGCTGGCGATGTTGGGCAGCACATGGTCGAGCGTGATCGCCAGCGGCCCCTTGCCCGCGGCGCGTGCCGCGCTCACGAAATCGCGGGCCCAGATCGCCCCGGCCGAGGTGCGCGCGATGCGTGCAAACACCGGGATGTTGAAGATGCCGATGGCCACGATGCTCATCAGGAGCCCCGGCCCGTAGATGGCGGCGAGCATGATCGCCGACAGCAAGGCCGGGAAGGCGAAGGTGAAGTCGTTGGCGCGCATGATCAGCTCGTCGAGCCAGCCGCGCCCGTGGTGGGCCGACGCTGCGGCGAGGCAGCCCAGCATCACGCCCAGCACCAGGCCGATGCCCACCGCCACCACGCCCACGACGATGCTGTTCTGCGCCCCCACGAGCAGCTGGCTGGCCAGGTCGCGGCCCAGGCTGTCGGTGCCCAGCCAGTGCGTGGCGCTCGGGGGCGACAGCTTGTTGGCGATGTCGATCTCGGCTGGCGGGTGCGGTTGCCACACCAGCGACAGCAGCGCTGCGGCGGCCAGCACCATCGTCAGCGCACTGCCGAAGAGGAAGCTGGGGTGGCGCAAGGCGTGGTGCCACCATCCGCTGTTCATGTCAGGCGCACCCTCGGGTCGACCCAGGCAACGGCCAGATCGACGACGAAGTTCACGGCCACGACCATGGCCGCCAGCAGCATCACCACGTCGCGCACGACGACGAGGTCGCGGTTGCCGACGGCCTGGAACACCAGCCGGCCGATGCCGGGCAGCACGAAGACGTTTTCGATGACGATGGTGCCCGTCAGCAGGTTGGCGAACTGCAGGCCCGCCACCGTCAGCACCGGGATCATGGCGTTGCGCAGCACGTGACGCAGCAGCGCCTGGCGGCGGCTCAGTCCCTTGGCGCGGGCAGTGCGCACGAAATCCTCGCGCATGGCGTCGAGCACGGCCGAACGGGTGACTCGAGCCAGGATCGCGGCCTGGGCAGCGGCAAGCGACAGCGCGGGCAGCAGCAGCGCCTGCAGGCCCGGCCACAGGCCGCCGCCGTCGGCTTCGAGCCAGCCTGGGAAGCCTCCGGCGCTGAACCACTGTAGATGCACCGAGAACAGCAGGATCAGCAAGATGGCGAACCAGAAGTTCGGAATCGCGATGCCCATCTGGCTCAGCGCCATCACCCCGACATCGCCTGCGCGCCGATGCCGTGACGCGGCGAAGACGCCCAGGCCGATGGCCATGGCGACGGTCAGCAGCATGGCCATGACGGCCAGTGGCAAGGTCACCTGCAGGCGCTCGGCCAGGAGTTCGGCCGTGGGCACGTCGTAGCTGAGGCTGTCGGCCGTCTCACCGCGCAGCAGGCCGCCGGTCCAGGCCAGGTAGCGCTGCAGGGGTGGGCGATCCAGCCCCATCCGGGCTTCCAGTGCTGCCAGGCTTTCAGCGGTGGCGCTGTCGCCGAGGATGATCGCCGCCGCATTGCCAGGCAGCAGTTCGAGCACCGCGAACACCACCACCGAGGCCGCTGCCAGCGTCAGCAGCAGCGTGGCCAGGCGTTTCAGAAAGAACAACAACATTGAGCGGGGATGATGCCCCAAGCCTGGCCGGGAACGCCCGGCGGCACGATGGCGCAGCCCCAACGACAAGGGGCGCTGCGTCCTGGGACACAGCGCCCCTCGAAAGGGCGTCAGCCGGAAGCGCTTAGAACGAGTGGCGCAGGCCGAACTCGTAGCCGCTGGAGTCTCGGCCGGTGGCCAGCGCGGTGCCGGTGGCCACGGTCAGGTTGGTGTTGCTGTTGCTGATGTCGGCGTAGTTGGCATACACGGCCGTGCGGCGCGACAGGTTGTACTGGGCGCCCACCGAGTACTGCTTGGCTTCGCGGTTGCTGATCGAGCCGCCGCCTTCCGCCATGTGGTACGAGGCACGGATGACAAAGGCGCCGACGGGCACCGAGACACCCACCAGGTAGTTGTCCTGCTCGGCCGGGCCGGCTTCCGACGTGCTGTACATGCCGAAGAGCTTCATGAACTTCAGGTCGTAGGTCAGGCCGGCGGTGATGCGCTCGAGGTCGATGC
>JANOBX010000089.1:0-2477 GCA_031411875.1 Burkholderiales bacterium
GGGGAGGAGATTCCGATTGAGGAGCGTAACGCTGAGGAAGTCAGCTTCGTCCAGGGCCGTGGCAAGGAGTGGGTGCATCTGGGAATTGTCTGCCGGCCCCCGCGGGCCGCATTGTTCATGCGGCATTTGGCGCAGGGATCGGATGACAACTGTTGTTTTATACAGTACGCTTTGCGCCCTGAGATCGACATGCGCCACACGCCCCACTGCATCACCTGCCGCCCCCGAATCCAGCCCGTTCCGCGGCGGGCGCTGCACTCTTGGACCTGGCTCTGACATCTCGCCGTTGAGCCTGACACCATGCACATGCGCGAGCCCACAGGGGCAGATGCCTCGTTTCGACCCGACGTCATGCTGTCGCCTGACGAACAGGTCGCGCCTTCGTTGCCCTTGGGCAGCGATGGCGTGCAGCGTTGGGTCTGGCGCAGCCGCTTCGGTGAGGTGCTGATCGAGGTCGTGGGCGAGCAGGTGTTCGTGAACAGCCAGCCGGTGGCGCGCCATGTTGCGTGAGCGCTCGGCCGGCCCGGCTTCGGCGCCGCGCTCGCGTGTGGCGATCAGCTTCGGGTCGCCCGCCGCCGAGAGCGGTGCGACGCGGCTCGACCTGAACGAGATCCTGGTCCGTCATCCCCAGGCCGCGTTCCTGATGCGCATCACGGGCTCGGCCATGCGCGAGGCGGGCATCGATGATGGCGATCTGGCGCTCGTGGACCGGGCGACGGACGCGAGCCCTGGCGACGTCGTGATCGCGACATGGGGCGACGAGTTCCTCTGCCGGCGGCTTCAACGATCAGGCAACGAGCTCTGCCTGGTGGCCACGGATCCAGAGGTGCGCGAGATCAGGGCCTGCGCAGGAGACCGGTTCGAGGTCTGGGGTGTCGTCACCCACGTCATCAAGCAGGTGTCGGGGTAGCGATGTACGCGCTCGTCGACGTGAACAACATGTACGTCAGTTGCGAGCGCGTCTTCAAGCCTGCGCTCCATGGCCGGCCCGTGGTCGTGCTGTCCAACAACGACGGCGCGTGCATCGCCCGCAGCAATGAGGCCAAGGACCTGGGCGTGGAGATGGCGCAGCCCTGGTTCCAGGTGAAGCATCTGGAACGCAGCGCTGGGCTGATTGCGCTGTCGGCCAACTTCGAGCTGTACGGCGACATGTCCAGCCGGATGATGTCGCTGGCCGCAGCCTATGCGCCCAGGCAGGAGGTCTACAGCATCGACGAGTGTTTTCTCGACTTCGAAGGCGTGCCGGCGGACCTGCACGCGGTCGGCAGGGATCTGCGTCACCAAGTCTTGAAATGGACGGGGCTGCCGACCAGCGTGGGCTTCGGCGCCACCAAGACCTTGGCCAAGCTCGCCAACCACGTCGCCAAGACGGCCGACCGAAAGCCGGGCAGTTATCCGCAGGCGCTGGCCCAGGTCTGCGACTTCGCCGCCCTGGCGTCAGCGGAGTTGGATGCGGTCATGGCCAGCACCGACGTTGGAAGCGTCTGGGGAATCGGACGCAAGACCGCGCCGAAGCTCCAGGACGCTGGCATCCGCACGGTGCTGGACCTGAAGCGTGCCGATGCGGCAGCGCTGGGGCGGCGCTTCAGTGTGGTCATCGAGAAGACCGTGCTCGAACTGCAGGGCACGCGCTGCCTGGACATCGACGAGGCGCCGCTGGTCCACCAGCAGATCATGTGCTCGCGGTCGTTCGGCAGCGCCGTCACGGCCTTGCCCGACCTGATCGAGATCGTCAGTGGCTTCGCGGTGCGCGTAGCTCGACGGCTGCGGGAGCAGCGCAGCGTGGCCAACGCCGTGCATGTGTTCATTCGAACCAGCCCGCACCGCGCTCAAGACCGTCAGCACGCGCCGTGCGCCACGATGCCGCTGCCCCGGCCGACCGCTGACACGCGACAGCTGGTCGTGGCAGCCGTCCAGGCGCTGCGCAGCATCCACAGGCCGGGATACCCCTACGCGAAGGCGGGCGTGATGCTGCTGGAGTTGCAGGACGATCGCCAGGAGCAGCAGGCCTCGCTGGACCTGTTCAATGAGCCGGAACAGAAACAGCCAGATGGCCGGCGCGGTCTCATGGAAACGATCGATGCGCTGAACGAACGCTTCGGGCGAGACGCGGTCTCTATCGGCAGCGCGGCAAAGCGATCGACACACAGCACGCATGCATCGCGTCAGGACCGCCGCTCGCCGCGCTACACGACGCGGTTGGCAGAGATCGTCACGGTGAGGGCGTAGGGTCCATCAGCCAAGCGTAATCGGCTGGTGTGAAGCGGGTGCTGCCGGTCGCGGAGGCGCGCGCACTACCGCTGTGGGCCAACAAGCGGTCGTAGGGAACCGTCTGGCCCCACGCCCAAGGCGGCCGAGACGCAGGTCAAGGTGAAGATCTGGGACCAAGCGACTGGCGATCCTGCTGGAGAACGTCACCGACTGCCTTCGCCTCGGGTTCTACGACATGTTCCACGAAAGCGGCGGGACGCTCAGCA
>JANOBX010000090.1:0-14673 GCA_031411875.1 Burkholderiales bacterium
GACGCTGCCGCGCGCCGGCCGGCCGCGCCGGCTGTGGCTGCAGGCCGGCGCGCTGGCCGCAGCCGGTTGCACCGGCGAGACCCCCGCGCCACCGCCAGCGGCCTTGTCGGCAGCGCCCACCCTGCGCTGGGTCGACGCCGAGCACGGCGCTGGCCACCGGCTGCGCGACAAGTCCGGCAGCCTGCCCGCGGCGGCCGTGCAGCGGCGGGCCGCGGTCGTGGTGGTGGGGGCCGGCGTGGCGGGCCTGGCCGCGGCGCGGGCCTTCACGCAGGCGGGTGTCGACGACGTGCAGTTGCTGGAACTGGCCGCGCAGCCCGGCGGCCACAGCCGGGGCCACGCCCTGGCGGGCATGGGCTGCCCGCTGGGCGCGCATTACCTGCCGCTGCCCGGCCCGGCGGCGCGCGAGGTTTCGGCCTTCCTGCATGAAGTCGGCCTGCTGCGCAGCGTGCTCGGCCGCACCGTGGCCGACGAGCGCCACCTGTGCCACAGCCCGCAGGAACGCTTGTTCATCGACGGTGCCTGGGCCGAAGGCCTGCTGCCGCCGGCCGACCCGGCGTCAGGCACGCAGGCGCAGTACCGCGCGTTTGCCGCGCGGGTGCGCCAGGCGCAGACGCTGGGCTTCGCGCTGCCCAGCACACGTGCGGCCTGGACGCCCGCGCACGCCGCGCTCGACAGCCTGACGTTCAACGACTGGCTCGCCCGTGAAGGCCTGGACGACGAGCGCCTGCGCTGGTTCCTGGACTACTGCTGTCGCGACGACTACGGCGCCGGCCTGCAGCAGGTGTCGGCCTGGGCCGGGCTGCACTACTTCGCCAGTCGCCACGGCTTCGCGGCGCCGGGTGAGGGCGACGACGCGGGCGAGGCCGAGTCCGAAGGCGTGTTCACCTGGCCCGAAGGCAATGCCTGGCTGGTGCAGCGCCTGGCCGCGCCGCTGGCCGGCCGCCTGCACACCGGCCGAGTCGTACTGCAGGCGGACGAAGGCCGCCATGGCGTGCAGCTGCTGGTCTGGGACGAACGGGCCGCCCGGATGGAATCCTGGAAAGCCGGCCGGGTGGTGCTGGCGGTGCCGGTGTTCGTCGCCGCGCGGCTGCTGAACCGCCCGCCCGCCGCCCTGTCGGCTGCAGCGGCGGCCTTGCGCTACGCGCCCTGGCTGGTCGCCAACCTGCACCTGGACCGGCCGTTGCTCGACCGCCCTGGCGCCGCACCGAGCTGGGACAACGTGCCGTATGGCGGCGCAGCGCTCGGCTGGGTCGACGCCATGCACCAGAGTCTTCGCGCCCTGCCCGGCCCGACCGTGCTCACCGTCTACCGCAGCCTGTTGCCCGGTGACCGTGCGGCACTGCTGCAAGGCAGCGCTGAACAATGGGCGAGCACGGCGCTGGCCGAGATCATCGCGGTCCACCCCGACCTGCCGCGCGGGCTGCGCCAGGTCGACCTGATGCGCTGGGGCCATGCCATGGCCATCCCGGCGCCGGGCGTGCGCAGCAGCGTGCAAGCGGGCGCGCTGGCTGCGTTGCGCCAGGCCCGCGGCCGCGTGCGTTTTGCGCACAGCGACCTGGGCGGCAGTTCGGTTTTCGAGGAAGCCTTCACCCTGGGCCACGGTGTGGCCCAGGGGTGAACCCGGCTAATCCGCCAGCGTCAGTTCGCGCCAGTTCAGACGGCGAACGCCGAGCGGCGTCGACCAGTTGCCTTTCAACGGGCCGGTGGCACCGGTGTCGCTGCCGCCGATGAGCACGGGCTTGCCGTTGACGCTGTAAAAGCGCAGGTCGGTGATGACGCCGGGCAGCGTCTCGAGGTAGGGCGCGATGGCCTCGCCGTTGAGCAGCGCGCTCTGGCCCGAGCCGAGGTCGATGGCATAGACCCGGTTGGTGCCCGAGGGGCTGCAGACGTCGCCCGAAGGCACCATCGCCGCGAACGCCACGGTGCCGAGGAAGGCCGTGCTGTCGGAAATGACGCGCCAGCCCGCGCCGCCCGCAACGGCTCCGAGGTCCACCCACCAGCCGATCTGGGTGTTGAGGTCGAGCGTGATCTTCTGCGTCAGGTCGGTCAGCTTCCGCAGGCGGTTGCCGGGGGCCGTGTTGCGGATCGGAAAGCTCATGCCCGTGGGCAGCGTGGCCGCCGTGTTGAACACGTTGCCGGTGCCGTCGATGATGGCGTAGAAGCCCTGCGGTTGGGTATTGCCCACGTCGCTGTTGTGCAGCAGCTTGCCGCTGCCCACGGTCACGAAGCGGCGATTGGTCTTGGGCTGGATGATGACCAGCGGGCGCGATGTCACCGGCACCGGGTTGCCTGCGGCGTCGGTCAGCTCGGCGATCTTGGTCGGGGCGGCGTATGCACCCGTGGCCGGCGTCAGGTCCAGGCGCCAGAGGTTGCCCAGCAGGTCGCCGGCATACAGGCTCTCGGCGGTGAAGTCGGTGCGGTCGGGCAGGTACACCTGCACCTGCGACAAACCGGCCGGTGCCGCGAGCGTGCCCGCCCCGGTGCTGATCTTCTCGAGCAGCGCGCCGTTGCGCGGGTTGACGATGAAGATGTAGCCCACGCCGTCGCTGTTGTTGTGGCCTGAGCCGAAGATCAGGACCCAGCCGTACTTCTTGGTCTTCACGGCGGCCGGTTCGCCGTAGGTGAAGCCCAGGTCGGCGTGGGTGAATTCCCACATCACCTTGGCCGCGCCACCGGCTTCGGTGGTGAAGGCACTGGGGTCGGTCACGTCGATGGCGAAGTAGGCCTTGCCACCCTTGCCCATCGCACCCACCAGCACCGAGCGCCAGTTGGCCGTGCCACCGCCGCCCTGGGTCTTGCCCAGGTCGATGTCGAACACCGCGATCGGGCCGTCGACCATGTACTTGTGGGTGAAGTCCGGGTCGCCGCGGTGCTGCAGGCCGGTCTGCCCCGGCGCGCCGTTGGCGCCCTGGTAGAGCGGGCCAGGCACGTAGGCGAACACTTCCTCGCCGCCGCCGCCGCCATCGGCCACCGAGGCCTTGATGCCGTGCATCATGCCGGCATTGGTGCCGACATACAGCATCGGCGTGCGGTCCTTCCAGGTGGTGCGGAAGGCGGCGTAGCCCGGGTTGGTGGCCGCCGAGAACGGGGCCACGGGGGCGCCCACCGGCTCCACCTTCGAACCGACGATGTCGCCGACCGGGCCGGTCCGGCGGCGGTAGATCTTGGCGCTGCCGGCGACCGTGGAGTTGACCTCGTGGGTGGGATCGCCGCGCAGGTAGTTCAAGTAGTCGCTGCTGTCGTCGCCGTCGCGGTAGACGGTGTTCAGGGTGGCCAGCTGCGCCGCGGAAATGCCGTTGCTGCGGAAGGGCACACCGGCGTTCGTGCTGGTGTTCCAGCTGATGACCCGACGGTTGGTGTTCCAGCCCGTGCCGGCAATCTGCGCGGCGAGCTTGGTGCTCAGCTTCCAGGCCGCGACCTGGCTGGGCGCGCCGGTGACGGCATCGAAGGCGGTTTCGTTGCCGATGATCTCGCCGGTCCAGTTGGACGAGTCGTACTGCGAAGCGTAGCTGCCCACGCCTTCCAGCGCGACTTGCGGCAAAGCCGTCGCGAACGAAGTGGTGAAGGCCTGCAGCTTGGTGCCGATGTCGGCGAACGCGCGGGTGAGGCCAGCCACCATCTGGTCGGGCTGTGCTGCCGTGAAGTAGGTGTCGGGGCGGTCCTGTGTTCCCACCTTCTCGCCCGTGGTCGACCACCATTCCAGCGGGATGTCGGTGGCGCGGGTGTAGGGGTCGAAGTTGTCGGGCGCGGCGAAGCCGCCGTACTTCGTGGCCAGGTAGAACTGGTTGTTGGCCTTGTAGTTCTGGAATTCCAGGATGTCCAGCCAGTAGGTCTGCACCGTCTGCTTGTTCTTGGTCTTGGGCACCGCCGGGTTGTCGGGGCGGATGTCCTTGGTGTTGGCGTCGTAGGCGATGCCGGCCATCAGGGCGGCGTTGTTGCTGCAGCAGCCGCCCCAGTTCAGCGTGGTGCCGGCGCTGGCACCCAGGCCGTGCAGCGCGCCCAGCTTGTTGGTCGCGGCCACCGCGTCGACGGTGGTGTCAGCCGACACGGCCGAAGGCTTGGAAGGCTCGTTGGCCGAGCTGGTGGGCCCGGGCACGTTCTTGTCGGCGTGGCTGTTGACGTCGCCGATGCCGAGCACGAAGTTCTTCTGGCAGCTGTACTGGATGGGATCGTCCCAGGTCGTGATGACGGGGAACCCGTCCACCCAGACGCGGTTGGTGTTGTTGTCGGCGGACTTCGCCGTCCACTCCGGCACGTTGCCCAGATTCTTGAAGTAGCGGATGGCCGCATAGTAGAGCTCGCCAACGGGGTCGTAGGTCTTGTAGCTGCCCGGCGTGATCTGCCCGAATTTGTTCAGGTAGTTCAGGACGCCGCTGTTGGCGACGGGTGTCCCGAACAGGGTGGCGGTGTCGCTCGCGTCGGCGCTGTCCGGGTTGATGGCGATGATGCCGGTCTCCGGGTCCCACTCGCGGGCGGCGTTGGCGGACGCAGGCAGCGTCGGAATGGTGATCGTCGGGCCGACGAACTTCTGCCGGGCGCGCAGCACGCCGCCATCGCGCGAGAGGTTGCTGTCGTTCAGGTAGCCGAAGGCGCTGTAGCGGATGCGCTCGGCATACTGCTGCAGCAAACCGGTGGGCTTGTAGCTGCCGTTCGGATAGGCGGTGCAGTTGCCTTCGAGCGGGCCCGCCGTGGCGATGTTGCTGTCGCAGACCTTGACCCGGACGCTCACCTCGTAGACGGTGGCGCCGGCAACGGTCACCGCGGGGTCGTAGGCCGTGGCGGCGTTGTCGACGCCGCCGCTGACGGTGAAGCGCATCTTGTTGCCCAGGCCCTGGATGCGCATGGCCATGCTGGTCCAAGCATCGAAAGGCGTGTTGTCGGAGACCAGGGCAGCGCTGCCGAGCGAGCGGTTCGGGAAGTTGCCGGTTCCGCCCTGGCCGCTGGCCCAGGCCTTCTCGATGAACGTTTCGGTCGTCGTGTCGCGCACCCTGTAGCCGCCGGTCAGGGCCCAGCGGAACGGGTCGATGGTCTGCATCGTCGCCCAGTTGAGGAAGTTGCCACTCCACTTCGCGCTGTTGCTCCCCGTGCAGGTGCGAGTGCTCGCGGTGGCGAGGCCGGCCGGCTGGAAGTGGCGATCGGCCTCGGTGGCACTGTGCACATAGAGGTAGCACTTGGCGGGGTCGAAATAGCCCAGGTACCTGTTGGCACCGCTGTAGGTGCCGCCGGTGTGGGCCACGCTGACCGCCGTGGGGAACTCCACGCTCAGCGCCAGCGCCAGATTGCCCGGCACCCCGGTGTTGGTGAACACGGGCTGGTCGGCCAGCGGCGTCTGCGCGCCGACCGGCACCTGCAAGCCCGCGCCCAGCGCGGCCAGCATCAGGAGCGTGCCGCAGCGCTGGCGTGCTGTGTGTCGCAAAGTCTTCATGATGGGCTTTCGAGTGGGCGCGCTACTGGAGCGTGAAGGTGGACTGGAAAAAGGCCTGGGTCTGGCGCGGTCCGTCGACGCGGATCGACAGGCGGTACACGGCTTGCTGCGGCGCTGCGCCCGCGCCGCCGGTGCTGCCGAATTCGGCGGTGAGCGGGTCGCTGGAATTCGCGCTGTTGGAGACGGCGGTGTCGGCCATCGTGCAGTGGTCGGCCAGGGCCACGCCGATGTTGCCGCACATGCGGTCGACGACGTAGCGCACCGTCACGCCCATGTCGGGGATGGCGATGTCGCGCGCCGCCGTTCCCACCAGAGCAAAGGCAGCGTCATTGACCAGCACCACGGGCAGGCCCTGGGCCGTGATGGCGTTGCCGGTGAACTGGGTGGCGCTGTAGTTGCGCGCCAGGACGTGGTTGCGGCGGATGACTTCCGTGCCCAGGGCGCCGCCTTCCATCTGCGCCAGCACTTCGGCCATGGCGCGTTCGCCCTGGTTGGTGAGGTCGCGCTTGAAGCCCAGGTTGCCGGCGTTGGCCAGGCTGCTGTTCATCGAACGCACCATGGCCACCGCCCCGATGAGCATGATGACCAGGGCGATGAGCCCGAAGATGATGACGACGCCGCGCGGTGTGCTGCGGGCCGGGGCGGGGGTGTGATGGCGCTTCATGGGCTGGGCCTCAGGGTCGCTGCGTCAACATGGGGTTGCGCAGTGGCACGGTGAAGTCGAGCACGCGAAAGCGCAGGGTGCGCTCGTCGGCCGCGATGTTGGTGGTGGCTCGAAGGGCTGCCGGCAGGTCGTCGAACAGCGCCAGGCTGGCGGGCGAGATGGCTTCCTTCTCGGGTGTGCTGTTGCGCATCACCAGGGCCACGCGCACCGAGATGATCTGGCTCAGGGCCACGCTCGACGCCGCGCTGCCGTTGAGCAGCGTGGCCGCATCCCAGGGCGGGCCGGCCGGGCTTTGCCAGCTGTCGACGACGCCGTCGTTGGTGGTGTCGACGCCATAGCGGACGCGCAAGTCGACCACGCCGTCGGCCACCGGGAGCACGTCGTTGGTGTTGTCCAGGCGCAGCAGGTCATAGCTCACCAGCGTGTCGGTGTCGGCCACGCCCAGCAGTTGGAATGTCGGGCGGTTGCCCACCGCATTGCCCAGCGGCGCCACCCAGGCCCGGCGCACCGTGCCGATGGTGTCGGTGTCGATGCCGCCCAGCGTGCTGGCGTAGTAGATGCCGCCCAGGTCGAGCTCCTGCTGGCCGGCCACACCCGCGAAAGGCGTGACCACCTGCTGCAGCAGGCAGGGGCTGGGGTTGCCGGCGGCGTTGGCCTCCTGCACCACCGCCAGCATGTCGCCGCCGCGCATGCCCAGGGTGACGGGCACGAAGAGCCGGGTGGTGGTGGGGGGAATCGTCAGCACCGGCAGCGCCGATTCACCCAGACCGGACGAACCGGTCTGCACGATCAGCAGGTCGGAGCCGCCGGCACCTGCACCGGCCACCGCCACCAGCGGCGCCAGCCGCAGGGCCTGGGGCACGGCGGCAAAGGGCGCCGGATAGGGTGCGGCGCGCGGCAGGAACACACCCAGGCCGTCGCGCCGCGCCTGCAGCTCGCAGCCATAGGACTGACGCCAGCTCTGCGCGAAGCCCGAGCCGGCGCTGCGCAGCGTGCGGTCCAGCGAATAGGCGAGGTAGGCGCCGTTGTTCGAGGCGTCGTTGGTCGAGGTCAGCGAGCGGCGGTTCGACTCGCTGCGGATCAGCATGGTCGTGATGGCCAAGGTCAGCGCCATGCCGATGGTCACGGCCACCAGCAGTTCGATGAGCGTGAATCCGCGGCCGGTGCCCGCCTGCGAGGTGCCGTGCTTCATGGGAGGGGAATGTTGGGGATCAACACTTCGGTGATGTAGCGTGACGGCGGCGTGCCGCTGGGCTGGCCCGGCGGCGTCCAGCTGACCGTGATGCGCGCGACTTCACCGTCGATCACGACCGTGCCCACGCCGCCCGGCAGGCCACCCGCCGGGGCGTCGGCCACCCGGGCAGCCCAGGCGGCGATCACGGCCGCGTTGACGACCTCGGTGCGGTTGTTCCACATCGTCGCGGCCATCTCGCCGGCCAGCAGGGCGGCGCGGTTGCTGTCTTCGGCGTTGAGCGACACCTGCATCGCCCGCGCCTGCAGGCCCACCAGGCCGAGCAGCCCGAAGGAGAAGAGCACGACGACGACCAGCACCTCGATCAACGAGACGCCACGGCGGAGGAACTTGCGAGGCTTCATGTTCACGGTGCACATCCATCGGGGCCGGTGCCGCCGACCAGGCACATGCGCACCTGGCCTCCGAGGGCGACGGTGACGTTGAGCGTGCGTTCTGCGCCCGGGGCAGTGACGACATAGGTGCGCAGCAGGGCCGGCGCCTCGCAGGGCTGTCCGTTGACGACGCCGTTCGGGTTGGCGGCCAGCCGGCCGGCCGAGTTGAAGCAGAGCACCTGCGGCCCGGTCACGGTGACGCCGCCGGCGACATCGCTGAGCACGCCGCACTGCACCGCTTCCGCGGCTTCGCCGGCGAACAGCGGCACGGTGCGGATGGCCCAGTGCGGGCCGTCGGCGCTGCTCGCGGCCGCGGTCGTGCAGTCCTGGCTGTTGGTGCGGAAAAAGGCGATCTGGCGGTTGCGGCGCACGGCCTCGGCCTGGGCAAAGCGCAGGCCGTTCTGCAGCGAGTCGCTGACCGTGCGCACCTGGGCGTTGCGCGTCCAGGTGCCGAAGGCGGGTGCGGCCAGGCTGAGCAGCAGCGCCAGCAGGGCGATGGTCACCATCACCTCCACGAGCGAGAAGCCGCGGCGGGTGCGCGGCGGCAGCAGCGCCGGCTTCAGCACGACTGGCCCTTCTTCGTCAGCCAGGCCGTGGTGCAGGTGTTGTAGCCCGTGATGGCGGCCGTGGTCGCACGCACGTCGGCCTGGTTGATGGTGTAGGTGAAGCCGTTGACGTTGCCGCTGCCCACCGCCTGCAGCACGAAGGTGGTGGCGGTCGGCGCGGCGGTGCAGCTGACCACGAAGGCACCGAAGCGGCGCCTGGCCTCGTCGACCTGGCAAGGGGTGGTAAAGCCGTTCGCCGTGGCGTAGGTGCGGTTGTCCAGGAAGTGGCGCTCCATCTGGGCGCGCACGCTGGACAGGCCGTTGGTGGCATCGGTGAGGCTGCCGCGGATGATGTAGTCGCGGTAGCTGGGGTAGGCCACGGCGGCCAGGATGCCGATGATGGCCACCACGATCATCACTTCGATGAGCGTGAAGCCTGCCTGCGGGCGGTGTGTGCGGAGTCTGTTCATGGCTGGCCGAAAGTGTGCTCAGGGCCCGCCGCTTCGAATCCTCGAAGACAGGGGTTGATGTACGCCTTTCGACCGCTTCGCCGGGGACTTGAGGCCCGGCTCGTCTCAAACCCGTCTCAAGTCTGAGGAACTTGTACCGAAATGTTGCGCCGGGCGGCGCCTTCGCGCTTTCCCGACCAATCCAGGATCTCCAGCCGACCGTCGGCGTGCTCGACCAGGGCGGTCAGGCTCTCGACCCAGTCGCCGTCGTTGCAGTACAGCACGCCGCCGATGCTGCGCATCTCGGCGTGGTGGATGTGGCCGCAGACGACACCGTGCACGCCGCGCTGGCGCGCTTCGCGTGCCACGGCTTCCTCGAAGTCGCTGACATAGCTGACGGCGCGCTTGACCTTCAGCTTCAGGTAGCGCGACAGGCTCCAGTACGGCAGCCCCAGCCGCGCCCGCCAGGCATTCAGCCGGCTGTTGATGCGCAGCGTCAGCTCGTAGGCCCAGTCGCCCACGTAGGCCAGCCACTTCGCGCACTGGATGACACCGTCGAACAGGTCGCCGTGCGTCACCCACAGGCGCCGGCCATCGGCCAGCGTATGAATCCATTCTGGCGCGACGTCGATGCCACCGAAGTTGTGGTTCAGGTACTTTCGCGCGAATTCGTCGTGGTTGCCGGGCACGAAGATCACGCGTGTGCCCTTGCGTGCCTTGCGCAGCAGCTTCTGCACCACGTCGTTGTGCGCCTGCGGCCAGTACCACTGCCGCCGGAGCTGCCAGCCGTCGATGATGTCGCCCACCAGGAACAGGGTCTCGCACTCCACGCTGCGCAGGAAGTCCAGCAGTGCCACCGCCTGGCAGCCCGGCGTGCCCAGGTGCAGGTCGGAGATCCAGACGGTGCGCAGCTGGATGGGGCGGCCGGCGCCGCCGCCGTCGTCGGAGTCGCCGGGCTCCCCGGGGTCGGGCAGCCAGGGGGTGGCTGCGTCGGCCGGTGGCGGCAGCACCGCCGGGCCTGCGCTCAGGGCCGGTGGCGGGGGCGTTGCCGTGCGAGCCGGCGCGAAGAAGGTTTCACCGAACATTCATCCCATATGCTGCCTGTGCGCTGCGACCCGCGCGTGACAAGACCACGTCAGGCCGGTGACGGCTCGGCCTGCGAACGCCGCAGGGTGGTGGCGGGCAGCAGCTGCGCCAGCAGCGCCGGCACCTCCAGCAGGGCCTGGTTGTCGATGCGGCGCACGTTGGCCTGCAGCTCGGGCAGGCGGGCCACGGTCTCGGCCACCGCCGCGCGCACCGTGCGCAAGCTGCGGTGCACCACGCCCAGCCCCTGCTCACGCACCCAGTCGGTGTTCCAGCGCTCCTGCGGCATGGTCCAGGCGTTGCGGGTGGTGATCACCGGCAACCCCATGTGCACGGCTTCGCTGATGGAGCCCGGGCCGGGCTTGCCGATGAAGAAGTCGGCCAGGCGCATCTGCGCGGCGACGTCTGGCGTGAACTCCAGCACCCGGCGCTGGGCCCGGGCCGGCAGAACGCGCAGGGCCTGGGCCAGCCCCGCATTGCGCCCGCACAGCAGGATGAGCGGCACGTCGGGCAGGCGCTCGGCCACACGCAGCATCGCCTGGCTGCCATGGCCGCCGAACAGCACCAGACCGGTCGGCGCGTCGACCGGCAGGCCGGCGGCCAGGCGGGCCTCGCGCCGGCAGCCTGCGGGCGGCGCATAGAACGCCGGCCGAAGCACCATGCCGCTGACGCGGTGCACGCGCCGCGGGTCGCAGCCGGCGGCCAGCGCCTGCTGCACCGCATGGGCGGTGCCGCACACCAGGTGCTGCGGCAGGTCGGGCTCGGCCCAGAAGTGCGGCGGGTGGTCGGCCATGTCCGTCATCACCGTGACGAAGGGCACACCGGGCCGGGCCTGGCCTAGGCTGTCGCAGAGCGCGCGGTTGAAGTTCGGAATGAGCGAGACCACGAGGTCGGGCGCGCTGCGCTGCCAGTGCGGCCGCAGCCGCTGCACCAGGCTGCCATGGGCCATGCGGATGGCGCCCTGCAGCAGCTTCAGTTCCTGCGCCAGGCCGAGCGTGAAGCCGCTGGCCAGGCGCTTGTTGTACAGGTCCTCGGGCTGCAGGCCGGTCAGGCGCTGGAACAGACCCTGCGAATCGATGACGTCGGTCAGGTTGGTCAGCACCACGCGCCAGGGGCGGCGCTGCGAGGTCATCACCTGCTCCAGGGCCTGCGCCGCGGCGCGGTGGCCGCCGCCGGCGTTGAAGTAGATCAGCTCGAGGGTGTCCATGGGCGCTGATGCTCTGCAGCGTCGGTGACGCTTCGGTGAACCTTCGCGGCGTGGGGTCGGCCGGGCGGCAGGTGCATCAGCGCCTGCCCCATGCGCACGCGCGCACCCGGGGCGATGCCCTCGGCCAGCGTGAACCCGGGCGGGCCGAACACGATGATGGTGCTGCCATGCTCGAACCAGCCGAGTTCGTCGCCCTTGCCCACCGTGGCGTTGCAGGGCATCTCGTTCGGGCCGGGGTACTTCAGGTGCAGCAGGACGTCCAGGCAATGCAGGCGGATGCTGGCCACCAGGATCGCCGCCACCGGCACCAGGGCCACCGGCGCGCCGCTGGCCAGGGTCATGCGGATCACCGCGCGCTCGTTGCGGCAGAACAGGCGTTCCACGCGCTTCAGGGCAATCGGGTTGACGTTCCAGGTGTCGCCCGACAGGTAGCTGACATGGTCGATGCGGCCGTCGTGCGGCGCATGGAAGCGGTGGTACATGGCCGAGGTCAGGCGCAGCGTCACGTAGCTGCCGTTGCGCCAGGGTGCGGCGGCGTCGATGCTGCCGAACAGGTCTTCGATGCGGTAAGGAAAGCCCTTGGCCTGGAACAGCTGGCCGCTGCGCACGTCGCCGCATTCGCCGACGATGCCTTCGCTGGGGCTGGCGAGCACGTCGGCGCGGCGGTCGATCACGCGTGCACCGGGTTTCAGCTCACGCGTGAAGCAGTCGTGCAGGCTGTCGAAGCGGGCCTTCTTCGCGTCGCTCAGGTCGAGTTCGGTGAACAGCTTCCAGATCGCGATCGAGGCGTCGCGCACCAGCGGCTGGCGGATCTTGCTGAAGCGCCCCATGAAGCGGGTGATGGCGGCGCGGGGCAGGCGGTTGGTGAGCAGGAAGTTCAGGTCTTCCTGTTGCAGGAGGCTGTCGCGCAGGTGGCGCCAGCCCAGCAGTCGCAGGCTTGTCTTCATGGGGTCATCACACCGTCAAGGCAGGTACATACAAATGCAGCGTCCACTTCACGGAGTTCCGCTGCATGAACGAATCGATGGTTTTCAGCGCGCTGGCCGTGGCCGGGCTGGTGGCGGCGCTGCCGCTGGCCAAGCGCCGGCTGGAGCTGTCGCTGGCCAAGCACCCGTCGCTGACCGGCCACTCGCGCATGGCCAAGCGCGTGGCTTCGCTGGTGCCGGGCTACGCCTACGACGAGGCACGCTTCTTCGGCAGCGACGGCGCACCGGCCGACGTGATGCAGCGCCGCCAGGCCGGCTTCCAGCGCCTGGCCGCGCAGCTGGGCGAGCGCCATGCGCAGAGCATCGCGCTGACGGCGCAGGCCCGCGAAGGCATCAGCGACCTGCAGTTCACCGGCGCCTACCGCGTGCCTTTCCAGTACAGCAGCTACCTGCGCCAGCACCTGAAGGTGGGCAGCTTCGTGCAGCGCAGCGACGGCGTGACGGTAACTGATGTCGACGGCCAGGTCTTCTTCGACCTGACCGGCAGCTACGGCGTGAACGTCTTCGGCAACGACTTCTACAAGGCCTGCATCGAAGAAGGCAGCGCCCGCGTGCGCGACCTGGGCCCGGTGCTGGGCAGCTACCACCCGGCCGTGGCCTGGAACGTGGCGCAGTTGAAGCAGATCAGCGGCCTGGACGAGGTGAGCTTCCACATGAGCGGCACCGAAGCCGTGATGCAGGCCGTGCGCCTGGCGCGTTATCACACCCGCCGCAAATACCTGGTGCGCTTCAGCGGCGCATATCACGGCTGGTGGGAAGACGTGCAGCCCGGCCCCGGCAACCCGCTGCCGCCGGGCCGCACCTACACGCTGAAGGAGATGGACGCCGACACCCTGCGCGTGCTGAACAAGCGCAAGGACATCGCCTGCGTGCTGGTGAACCCGCTGCAGGCCCTGCACCCGAACAAGTCGGCGCCGGGCGATTCGGCCCTGCTCGACAGCAGCCGCCGCGCCCAGTTCGACCGCGCGGCCTACACCGCCTGGCTGCAGCAGCTGCGCGAGGTGTGCAGCAAGCGCGGCATCGTGCTCATCTTCGACGAGGTCTTCGTGGGCTTCCGCCTGGCCCCCGGGGGTGCGCAGGAATACTTCGGCGTGAAGGCGGACATGGTCACCTACGGCAAGACACTCGGCGGCGGCCTGCCCGTGGGCGTGGTCTGCGGCCGCGCTGCCCTGATGAAGCGCTATCGCGAAGAGCGCCCGGCCGACATCTGCTTTGCCCGCGGCACCTTCAACGCCCACCCCTACGTGATGGGCGCGATGCAGGTCTTCCTGGAACGGCTGCACAGCGAACCGGTGCGCCGCATGTACGCCGACCTGGACACCACCTGGAACGCCCGCGCTGCGCAGATGAACGCTGCGCTGCAGGCGGCGGGGGTGCCGGTGCAGGTGGCGAACCTGTCGAGCATCTGGACCGTGTACTACACCGCGCCCAGCCGCTACAACTGGATGCTGCAGTTCTATCTGCGCGAGCGCGGCCTGGCGCTCAGCTGGGTGGGCACCGGCCGGCTGGTGTTCAGCCTGAACTATGGCGACGCCGACTTCGCCGCCGTGCTGCAGCGCTTCGTGGCCGCGGCCCAGGCGATGCAGGCCGACGGCTGGTGGTGGCAGGACGCGGCGCTCACCAACAAGAGCATTCGTCGCGGCATCCTGCGCGAGATGCTGGCGCATCGCTGAAGGGCTGGCGCCGGCGCCGGCGCTTCAGCGCGGCGCCTGTTCGCCATGCGCCAGCACGTGGCGCATCGGGTCCATGCGCTCGCCGCGCAGCAGGTGCAGTGGCGCCTTCCAGTACAGCATCACGTCGTGGAAGGGGTCGGTCAGGATCTTCGTGGCCCAGACCAGGCCGGTCTGCACGTCGAACAGGAAGAACAGGTGCACGGTGCGGAACAGCAGACCGGCCACGCCCAGGGCCAGCCAGGCGATGCCCACGTCGTGCCACCAGCCCGCCAGGCCGGTGGCCGGTGCGATCAGGCCGCCCAGCGAAGGCGCCATCCACAGTGCCAGCGGCGCTGCGGCCCAAACGACCATGAGCACGATCTTGCGGTGCAGGTTGTAGCCGACCTTGATCTCTTCCTTGTGCTCGTGCGTGGCCTGGTTGACCTGGTCGTAGCCCTTGGGTTCGAAGAAGAAATGCCCGGCCTGGCGCGTCGTCATCGACACCCCCCAGGCCAGCCAGGCGGCGGCGGCAGGCGCCACGAAGAGCAGGGCGTAGGCGCACAGGAAGCTCAGGGCGCTGACGAGGTGCAGGCTCTGGTTGATGCGGCAGTGGTGGTAGTAGCGGTGGTCGTCCCAGCGCTGGGTGTGCAGGGCTTGCAGGAAGGTCTGGCGAGGCAGGGTGGTCACGGGCGGCGGCTCCTTGCAGCGGTGCCACGCCGGAATGGCGTGTCATGTGAAGGCATGGTGACGGCGGGTGATGAACCGGCCGTGATGATGTCGTGAAGGGGTCGTGAAGGAGTGATGACGGCGGCGTGTCTTGTACTCAGGGTTTGCTGCGAGGGCGCGGCGTGCGCGGCTGCTGCGTGCCTGCTGGGTCCCTGCGCAAAGGCGGGCTGGGGCTGGCTGTGGCGCTTAGCTTCGGCGGCCTTCGCTGGCGCTCCGGCTCCCCTGCGGTGCTCGGTCCCGCGGCCCCATCGCGGAACTCGCTACGTTCGCTGCGCTCACTGCGCTCAAACACCCGCGATGAGTCAGAGGA
>JANOBX010000091.1:0-3399 GCA_031411875.1 Burkholderiales bacterium
GCCGCGGTGATGCTGGCCGGGGCGAAGGCCTGGATGAACTTGCTCATGCCCGGGATCACCAGGAAATAGCAGAACGCCACGCCCAGCACGAACAGCAGCGTGCTCGACACCACCAGCGGCAGCACCAGCCGCTTTTCGTGCGAATACAGGCCCGGCGCCACGAAGGCCCACACCTGGTACAGCACCACCGGCAGCGCCAGCATGAAGGCGCCCATCAGCGTGATCTTCAGCGGCACCAGGATCGGGCTGATGACGTTGGTGGCGATCAGCGTGGCGCCCTTGGGCAGGTGCGCCACCAGCGGCGCGGCCAGCAGGTCGTACAGGCCCGACGGGCCGGGCCAGATGGCCAGCGCGGCAAACGCGATGGCGATCGCGATGACGGCACGGATCAACCGGTCACGCAATTCCACCAAGTGCGAGACGAAGGGGGCTTCGGTGCCTTCGAGCTCGTCTTTCTTGTCCCCGTCGCTCATCGCGGGCCTTTGAGGCCGGGCGGCCGGAAGCGCGCCACACGCGCCGCGCCCGACTGCGCCTTGGTGCGGATGCCCTGGCGCTGCTTGTACCACTGCGGCGTGGCACCCTTCTTCAGGCGCCAGTTCTTCTTCGGCCGCTGGTAGCTGGGCGCCGGCGTCATCAGCGGGTCGCTGCCGCTGCCGTCGTAGCCGATGCCGGTGGTGGCGTTCTTCCAGTCGGACTCGAAGGCGCTGGCGGCTTCGTTGACCTCGCTGCGCACCGTCTGCTCGACGTTGCGCGCGGCGTCCTCGAACTGCGTCTTCATCTTCTTGAGCTCGTCGAGCTCGATCGAGCGGTTGACCTCGGCCTTGACGTCGGACACGTAGCGCTGCGCCTTGCCGAACAGGTGGCCCACGGTACGGGCCACCTTGGGCAGCTTCTCGGGCCCGATGACGATCAGCGCCACGGCGCCGATCAGGGCGAGTTTGTCGAAACCGAAGTCGATCATGCGGCGTGCCGGGGCGTGGTGCGGGCTTCAGCCCTGCGCACGGCCATCAGCTCTTGGTCTTGGCTTCGACGTCCACCGTGTTGGCGTCGGCGCGCTTGGCGGTCGTCACCTGCTGCGCCGGCGCATTGGCCGCATCGGCCTCGCCCTCGCCGCCGCTCTTCATGCCGTCCTTGAAGCCCTTGACGGCTCCCCCGAGGTCTGAACCGATGTTGCGCAGTTTCTTGGTGCCGAAGATGACCACGACGACCAGCAACACGATCAGCCAATGCCAGATGCTGAACGAACCCATGATCTTTCTCCTACGAAAGCTGAACCGTTGATTCTACGAGGCGGCCGTGACGGCACGCCGAGTGTCTGAATGTCACCGCTGGCGACCGGCCGAATCGGCCGACTGCGGTCAACCCTTGAGCCAGGGCCGGGGGCCGCCGATCACGTGCATGTGCAGGTGGTAGACCTCCTGGTGGCCGTCGGGCCCGGTGTTGATGAGCGTGCGGAAACCGTTGCTCACGCCCAGCTGCTTCATCAGCCGTGGCGCCAGGCCCAACATGCGGCCCAGCAGCGCGTCGTGCTCGGGGCCCACGTCGGCCAGCGTCGCGATGTGCACCTTGGGGATCACCAGCACATGCACCGGCGCCCAGGGGTTGATGTCGTGAAAGGCCAGAAGTTCCGCGTCCTCGAAGACCTTCTTCGACGGGATCTGGCCTGCGACGATCTTGCAGAAGATGCAGTTGGGATCGGCACTCATGTTGTCGGGCTCCACGTTCTTCACAGCCGCACGGGCATCGGCCTGCCCTCGGCAAAGGCCCACCACCCGCGGATGAACCGGTACAGGTACCACAGGCCGATCAGCGACCACGCGGCCCAGCCCGGAAACACGAACAGCAGCCACAGCGGCAGCGTCAGGATCAGCCCCGCCAGCGTGTACCAGAAGCTGCGCGACTGCCAGCGGTAGTGGCTGACGTAGAACGGGTCGGGCAGGTCGGGGCGCTTGATGTAGTTGATGATCATCGCGATCACCGAGAACGTGCCGAGCGAGAACCACGACGCCGTGTGCAGCCCGTACAGCACGTGCGTCAGCACGCGCAGGCTGTCGTCGCTGCGCGGCTGCGCGCCGGGGATCACGACCGGCTGGTTCATGCGCCTTCGCCGTCGCGCTGCCGCGCCTTGCGCAGCGCAAACTCGTCCAGCCCCGACAGGCCCTCGCGCCGCTCCAGCTCGGCCAGCACGTCGGCCGGCTTCAGGCCGAAGGCCGACAGCGCCACCATGCAGTGGAACCACAGGTCGGCGGTCTCGCCGACGATGCGCGTGCGGTCGCCATCCTTGGCGGCCATGACCACCTCGGTGGCCTCCTCGCCGATCTTCTTCAGGATCGCGTCGGTGCCCTTGGCAAACAGGCGCGCCACGTAGCTGGCCGTGGGGTCGCCGCCGGCCTCGGGCTTGCGGCTGTCGATGACGGCCGCCAGGCGTGCCAGGCTGTCGTTGCTGGTGCTCATTTGTAGATGCTTTCGGGGTCCATCAGCACCGGCTCCACGGCGCGCCACTGCGTGCCATCCAGCCGCTGGTAGAAGCAGCTGTGGCGCCCGGTGTGGCAGGCGATGCCGGGTTCGTGGCCGAGCTGCGTGACCTTCAGCAGCAGCACGTCGGCGTCGCAGTCCATGCGCATCTCGTGCACCTGCTGGAAGTGGCCGGATTCTTCGCCCTTGTGCCAGAGCCTGCTGCGCGAGCGGCTCCAGTACACGGCCTGCCCGCGCTCCGCGGTGGCCTGCACGGCGTCACGGTTCATCCACGCGAACATCAGCACGTCGCCGGTGGCCGCCTCCTGCGCGATCACCGGCACCAGGCCGTCGCGGTCCCACTTGATCTGTTCGAGCCAATCCATCGCGGCAGTCTAGTGGGTGTCACCGGTGAAGCCGCGCTCGGCGGCAAACCACCCCAGCACGGGCACGGTGCCGGGCAGCACCGGCTGCACCGTCACGGGCAGCGTCTGCCAGGCCATGGCCTGGCGTTCGCGCATCTCGAAGCTGCCCTCCCACGCAAACACCTTGCAGAAGTGCAGGCGCACCCGCGCGTGCGGGTAGTCCATCATCTCCACCTGCCAGGGCGTGGCCGGGCCGATGGTGATGCCGAGTTCCTCGTGCAGCTCGCGGCGCAGCGCGGCTTCGATGGTCTCGCCGGGCTCGACCTTGCCGCCCGGAAATTCCCAGTAGCCGGCGTAGACCTTGCCTTCGGGCCGGCTGGTCAGCAGGAAGCGGCCTTCGGCGTCGATCAGCACGCCCACCGCGACATCCACCGGACGACGCGCATCTGGGCCCTCCACGTCCACCGCCGTGCGTTCTGCAGGGGCTTCAGCCACCGGCGCGCCCCGCGTAGTCCTTGGCAAACTGCTGCGCCACGCGGCCCGAGCGCGAGCCGCGCTCCAGCGCCCACACCAGCGACTC
>JANOBX010000092.1:0-2179 GCA_031411875.1 Burkholderiales bacterium
CAACGCGTACCGCACGAGTCTCAAGGCATGCGTTCCAGGTGGACGTCCTGAGTACCGTGCTCGGTCGGCCTATGTCACAGTGCTCGACCCACTGCATCGGCGAACGAAGTACCACCTTGTATATGTGACGTGCCATCCAACTGGCATCGTCGAGTTCATGGACATCTCCGAGCGAGTAGACCTCGTCCAGAGGCAGGTTCGTGCTGCCAAGCAAATCGATGTCCGCCAGCAAAAGACCGGTGTCACCGACATGTTCGGCGTAGACCCACAGCCCGAGCCGGCGGACGGCCGCTGCAGCCCCGATGATGTTGATGCCTTCTGGCGCAGGTATCTCGCAGCCGGGGAACGACGGATCGGTACGGCTGAGTTTGCAGACATCCTTGAGACCACGAACTGGCTTCCCGGTGAACTGCAAGGCTCTCTGGTGCGCCTCTTGAAGGCCGGAGCCGTGCGCAATCTGGATGCCGGTGCGTCCAGGAGGCGATCGAAGCCACTGCACTTCGACAAGGCCGAGCGCCTTCAGCTCACGTAGCACTGAACACGAACATCCAACCAATATAGCCATGCCATCAGCGCGAACACTTGCATCACTTGCCCAATTGCTCGCTCTGTTCCCAAGTCAGATGGCCGTGGTCCTGCTGTCGAAGCACGGCCTGCGAATCAGCATCGAAACCGGCAGGGAACTGTTCGACATCAACAACGCGCTCCGCGATCAGGCGCAGTTGGCTGGCTGCCTCGCCGTTCTGGACGAAGTCGTGCGGACAAACGGCGGCCTATCGAACCAAGTCAAGCCTCGCTATCGATTCACGGAACGCTACGACGACTTGAAGCGCTGTCTACTTCTCGACGGATTCCTGGTTCGCGAGCGCGAGTTGGCTCCCGTCGATCCGTCGATCTCAGATTCGGCGCCGATCGAAGACGACCTCGTTGCCGGAATCAAGCTTACCGACCTCGACCCCCATGGCGAGATTGTCGGCAAGCTTAACGACTCAGCTGAGTCCTTCCGGCGCAATGCACCGGACTACAACGCCTGCCTGACCAATGCTCGCGTGGCGCTTGAAGCGATCGCTCGCGAGATAGCTCGCCGAAAATTCCATGCCGACCCCTCTGCCTATGACGCGACGAAATGGGGCTCAATCGTGGCGCACCTGCGGAAGCAGGACTTCTTCTCCGTCGAGGAAGAGCGCGGGCTGGTCGGCGTCTACGCGTTCTTGAGCCCTGGCGCGCACAGACCAATCGGTCTGACTGAAGAAGAGGCGTGCAGACTTGGGCGATCCATGGCGCTAAGCATGTGCTGGTACCTGGTGAGGCGGTGCGCTGATCATCAAAAGGCTGCTTAGGGGCATCGCACCAGCGGGGCGCGCAGTCGGCGTACCCCCGTCAAGAAATCGAACCCGACGACGCGGAGCACTGCCGCTTCAACGGAGACAGGTGCTGGGGACTCGTCAGGAGGCCGAGGCGATCTCCACCCTTTCGCCGGCCCGCTGCACCGCGGGCGGGTCCTCGGCTCCAGGCGCGGCCAGCAAGGCAGTGTGGGTGCGATCAGCTTCAAACTGACCCACGACGGCAACTGCACCGTTGTCGATAGTCGACTTGGCCCTTCGTACCTCGGGCTCGTCCTTCCTCGCATCGACTTCGTTCATCCGCCGCCGGCAACCCATCGCGAAGTTGCGCATCATCGAGGACAGCGCGAGGACGATCCGCTTGAACCTCGAGCGCTGCTGCTCGACCTGCTTCTCGGTGATCACCTCTTCGATCTCGAGGGTCTGCAGCAGCGGCATCAACTGGTCCAACTTGTGGATCAACTCGAAGTAGCGACGTCCGAGGGCCGACGTGATGCCCACCTCGACTTCCAGTGGAACGGTGTCGTAGGTTGCCACCGTCTCGATGCTGTGGTTCTTGAAGAGCAGTTCGGCGCCATCGATGGCCTGGTTGAGTTCCTTGGTGCCCTCGTCCATCTTGTTGCGGACGGCCTGCTCGATCTGTTCCACGTACTCGTGCGGCACCTTGGTCCGGCCCAGCGCCGAGACGAAGTACAGGCTTGCCTGGAAGCTGTAGAAGCAGCGGGCGAAGGTGCGCTTGCCCTCGGCACTGGCCAGCCTCGTCTTGTGCTTCAGTGACGCCGCCTCGACACGCCGGAAATCCGCCCGGTACTCATCCTTGTTCAGGATGCGGCGGT
>JANOBX010000093.1:0-6094 GCA_031411875.1 Burkholderiales bacterium
TTCGACGTTGTTCGCCACCTCGATGTGCACGAAGGTCTCGCCCAGCTTGGCCACCCGGCCGACGACCCCGCCGCCGATGACGACCTCGTCGCCCTTGGCCAGCGCGTCGATCATCGCCTTGTGCTCCTTCTGCTTCTTCATTTGCGGGCGGATCATGATGAAGTACAGCACCACGAACATCAGCACCAGCGGCAGCAGACTGATCAGGGTGGACTCGGTGCTGCCGGTGGTGGCGGTCTGGGCGTAGGCGGACGAGATGAACACGGGCGAAACCCTTTCGAGCGGAGATGGTGGTGGCCGACGACGGGCCAAGCCCACTATTCTAGTTTCGCCGCCTCAAGCCGCGCCGCCCGGCCTGCGTGGGGGCAAAAGCAGCATCACCAGCAGCAACAGGTAGAACATCCAGGTCAGGCGCGGCATGTCCAGCAGGCTGTCGATCAGGCCCACCACCAGAAAGGCCGTCACCGACCCCGCCAGCACGGGCGACAGGGCATGGTGGCGTGCGGCGCCGAAGCCCACCCGCCAGAAGGCGGCCAAGGTCAGGGCCGCCAGCAGCGCCCCGCCCACCCAGCCTTGATCGAACAAAACGTGCACGGGCAGGCTCTTCAGGTGCCATGGCATGTGGTGATGGTCGCTGGTGAAATACCAGCGTGCCATGCCTTCGCCGAACGACCCGTTGTGCAGGATGCTGCGCCCGGCGGCGTCGAGCAACTCGAGATCGTCGACTTCCAGCCGCCCCCCACGCGACAGCAGGCCGAACGAAAACACCACCGGCCGGGGCAACCAGGCACTTCCTCCGGTGACGGGCCCGCCCGACATCGGCAGCGTGAAAGTGGTCCAGCCCGCGGCGTCGGGCTTGACCTCGACATTCGTGAACATGCAAGCCCCGTGGTACAGCAGGTTCTTTTCGCAGACCTCGAGGTGCAGCCCCACGGGCCGGTCGGCCCGAGCCCTGACTTTGACCGTGGCGCTGCCGCCCGGGCCCGCCACCCGCTGCGAGATCCGCAGCACCTGCCCCCAGTCGATCTCGTGCTTGCCGCCCGTCAGCACCAGGTGCTTTTCGTCGCCCAGGCCCACCAGGCGGTAGTCGCCAGGCGAATCGGTGGCAGCACCGTCGAGCAGGTGCCGCGACGGGTAGCGCCCCAGGCCCTTGCCGAACGCTGGGTCCAGCGGCCCGTCGAGCCAGGACAAGGCGCGTTGCCAGTGCCCCAGCCGGTAGTCCACGTCACGCTCGCCGGTGGACAGGCGCTGACTGATGTAGTCGCCGCCCCCGAAGCCGCCGATCACCGAACCCATGACCAGCATGGCTGCGAGCAAGCTGCCAGCGGCGCGTGGCCCGCCAGCAGGGGCCAGGCTCGGCCGTCGCCATGCCAGGACCGCCAGGACGACCAGCACGAGCAGCGCCGCCACGGGTGCGGCCTGATGCAACGCAGGCGTCTCGCCCCAGTGCAGGGCCACGGCCAGCAAGCCCGCGACGGCGGCCAGCCAGGACGACAAGGCCAGCGCGCCGGGCAGGTCGCCGGCCGAGCTGGCCGCGGCAACAAGCTCGCCGCCAGTTCCAGAATCCCGCACGGCCGACAAGCGCCACAGGGCCACACTGCAGCCAGCCCAGGCAACGACATAGGCGATGTAGGCGCCCTTTTCCAGCAATCCGTAGGCGGCCGCCACGACCGAGACCTGAGCCAGGGCCAGCCCGGCTGCCCAGGCCCAGCCCAGGCGCGACAGGCTCGGCAGGATCATCAACAAGGGCACGGCCAAGGCCACCACCCCCCACAGCGCCAGCATGCCGCGCCAGCCGCTGGTGCCGAACATCCACGCCGCAGCCAGGCCGAAACCGGCCAGCCACAGCAGCGCCGCCAGCACGGTTTGCGGGCTTTGCGCCACCGCCGTCGCCTTGCCGGCACCGCGCCGCCGCAACACTTCGAGCATGGCCATCACCAGCAGGCCGGCCGGCACGGCCACGAAGAGGATGCGGGAAAAGGTCGTGAGACAAGCGTAGGCCCCCAGCAGCACCACCGCGGCGGCGGTCAGCCAGCGTGCGGTGGAGGTGGCGCGCACCATGGCCATCACGCCGAAGGGCATCGTCAGGGCCAGAAAAGCGTCGAGCGCCGCCCCGCCGACATGCATTTCCCAGAATCCCGCCGTGGTCCGGTAGTCGGTGGAAAAGTTCAGCAGGCCCGGAAATGCCAGACGCTCCCACAGTGCCAGCACCGACACCAGGGCCAGCCCGGCCAGCATGCCCTGCCCCAGGCGATGCGACAGGCGCTGCGGGTCGGCATCGAAGGCCGTGCGCCACAGGGGAATCAACAGCAGTGCCAGCGGCAGCGCCTTGGCCATGCGCACGCTGTTCATGGGTTCGTGGTAACCGTGCCACCAGCCGAACTGCCAGCCACCTGCGTCCATCACGCCGCGGTGCATGCTGTAGGCCTTCAAGCCGGCGTAGACCAGCAGCGCCAGCACGACGATGAGCACGCCACCCTGCGGCGCGGCGGGCCTTGCACGGGGCTGGGCCCGCGGCTGCAGCGCCAGGTGCACCCAGCCTCCCGCGGCCGCCGCCAGCACCAGCAGGTCGAGTTCCTCGACGAGCAGCCAGCCTGTCCAAGTCGCCAGGCCGCAGACGGGCAGCAGCGCCACCAGCACCGCCGGCCAGGCGTCGGGGTGACGGAAAGCCGCCGCGGCCAGGATGAACCACAGCGCCGGCGCCAGCGCGCCCAGCAGCGGGTGGTGCCAGGCAAGCCACACGCCCGACACGGCACAGGCCAGTGCGACCAGCAAGGACCCGGGCCGGTGCAGACGCAAGCCGAGTGACGCCGTCCGCAGGTCAGGATGGGCAGAGGTGTGCGGTTGAGGTGGCATGTTGACTCTGCGCTATTCTGGCCTGAGCACCCCGCCTGCCGCCGCATGCCGACGATCGCTCAACCCATCCATCACCCCCCTTTTGCGGAAGACACACCCCGCGACCGGCGCCATCTGCTGCGCTGGGCCGCGGCAGTGTCGGTTGGCGCGAGCTGTTGGCCACATGCCGCGCTCGCCCGGCCGGGCCGATTGATTCGTGCCGGGGGCGCCGGGGGCGACAGCCTGGCGCAAGCGCTGCGCCAGGCGGCACCTGGCGACATCGTCGAACTGCACGGCGACCTGAGCGGCGAGGTGGCCGTCATCGAGCAGCCGGGCATCACGCTGCGTGGCTCGGGCGCTCGAAGAGTGCTTCACGCCGCCGGTCGCCACGTCGAAGGCAAGGCCATCCTGGTGGTGCGTGCTCAAGGCACGGTGGTCGAGAACCTGGAAATCCGCGGCGCCCGCGTGCCCAGCGGAAACGGCGCCGGCATCCGCTTCGAAAGCGGCTCGTTGAAGTTGCGCCGCTGCGCCTTCTTCGACAACGAGAACGGGCTGCTCTCGGCCAATCGCCGGGACATGCAGCTCCACGTCGACGACTGCGAGTTCGGCAACTCCCCGCGCCATGCCGGGCTGCTGCATCACCAGCTGTACGTGGGCGCCATCGGCCGGCTGGAGGTCAGCCGCAGCCGTTTCGGCGGCGGTTTTCGCGGGCATTTGCTGAAGTCCAGGGCGCTCGACAACCTGCTCTGGTCCAACTGCTTGAACGACGGTGAAGGCGGCATGGCTTCCTACGAACTGGAGCTGCCGAACGGCGGCGTGGCGACGATCCTGGGCAACTACATCGCGCAGAGCGCCGGCACGGGCAACCCGGCCTTGCTGAGCATCGGCGCCGAGGCGCAACCCGGGGCCGTGCCGACCACGGTCCGTCTGGCCCACAACACCT
This sequence comes from Burkholderiales bacterium, assembly GCA_031411875.1. Lineage (GTDB taxonomy): Bacteria > Pseudomonadota > Gammaproteobacteria > Burkholderiales > Burkholderiaceae_C > Rubrivivax. The sequence continues at coordinate 3,779 of JANOBX010000093.1, forward strand.
TCATCCAGAACGGCACGGCGCAGGCGCGGTTCGTGCACTTCTGGCAGGAAAAGCTGGGCCCGCAGGCGCGGCTGGAAGCCGCCGACAACCTGTTCATCGGTCCGGGCCAAATCGGTCTCTTGGAAGCCCAGGACCTGGGCGGCAACCGGCACCAGCCCGCGCGCGGCCCGCTCGCCCTGCGTGGCGCGGGCGACCGCTGGCTGCAGTCCCTGCGCCGCTGATTCGCGCGCGGGCGGTTCGGCTCAGCGCCGCGCAGCTGCGGCCTCGGCCAGCAAGGCTTCGAACGATCGGGCCATCGTGGGCCAGGCAAAACGCTCGACGGCCGCCCGCCGCCCTTGCGCCGCCAGACGTGCGGCCCGGGCCGGGTCGTCCAGCAAGGCCAGCACACCCTCGGCGAACGCCGGCGCACCGTCGCGCACCAACAGGTCCACGCCGTCGCTGGCACCCAGCCCGCCGGTGCTGGCGCTGGTGGCCACCACCGGGCGCGCCATCGCCCAGGCCTGCAACAGCTTGTTCTTGATGCCCGCACCCGACACCAGCGGGCACACGAAGACCTCGGCCTCGCGCACATGCTGGCGCACGTCGGGCACCGAGCCGGTGACCTGCACGCGCGGGCCGGCCAGTGCCTGCACCTCGGGCGGTGGGTTGCGGCCCACCAGGGCCAGCGACACCTCGGGCCGCCGGGCCCACACCAGCGGCATTATGTCCTGCACCAGGTGCCGGGCGGCCTGCGCGTTCGGCGGGAAGGCCATCGTGCCTTCGAAGACCAGGCGGCCCGGCACCACCGCCGTGCCGTCGGGTGCGAAGAACGCGGTGTCGACGCCGTTGGCCACGACCGACACCGGCACCTGCGGCGACACGCGGGCGAACGAGGCGGCGTCTTCCTCGCCCACCACCACGCAGCGCGCCGCACGGCGCAGGGTGTCGCGCTGGAAACGGCCGAAGACATGGGCGTACTTCAGCATGCGCAGCTTGCCCAGCAGCCCGGGCTCGGCGCGTGCCGCGCGGCGGAAGGTGAGCACCATGTCGTCGACCAGGTCGGCCACCACCGGCACGCCGTCCCAGCGCGCGGGCAGCTGCGCGAAGAGCACCGCACCGGCGTCCCAGATCACGTCGTAGTCGGCCGGGTCGATGTCCTGCGCGAACAGCGCTGCCACGCGCGGGCTGGGCGAGTACAGCGCCTCCGGCCCCCAGCCGGTGAGCGGTGCCCACCACCCCGTGGCCGCGGGCGGCGGCAGGGCCGGCGCGGCCCACACCCGCTGGAACAGCCCTGGCGCCACGTTCAGCGGCTGGCCCGGGCGCTGCAGGCACAGCAGGTCCAGGCTGTGCCGCCCCACCAGCTCCTGGGCCAGGGCCAGCACCCGCAGCAGAAGCCCGTCGCCTGGGCCGTCGGGCACGCGGTCGCAGAGCAGCAGGATCTTCACCGGCCACCCGGCTGCGGCAGCTGATCCAGCCAGCGCAGGGTGGCCTGCTCGACGGCGGCCCGCAGCTCGGCGCTGGAAAACGTGTGGTCGGCTTCCGGCAGGTCCAGGCGCTGCACGTCGGCGCGGTGCCACAGGCGCGCCAGGCCGGTGTGGTCGCGGGCGTAATCGACGAACTCGGCGCTGACATGGTCGCGTCCGCTCAGCACATACAGCTGCGGCGCGGCACAGGCCAGGGCACCGCGCACCATGCGCTCACGAAAGTCGGCCGGCTCGGCGCCGGTGTCGGCCCCCTCAACCCCGCCCGCGCCCGCGCCTCGGGGGCCCAGGCTGGCCCGCAGGCTGCGCGCGAGCTTCACGGCCAGCTCGCGCGCGGCCACGACCACCTGCACGCGGCCGCTGAACAGCTTGCGCCAGAAGGCGGCGTCGAACAGGCGTTGCGCGTAGTACTGCTTCACTTCCGTGCGCGCGTGCGTGTCGGCGTGGCGTGTCCAGGGGTTCAGCAGCACCAGGCCCGCCAGCGCGGGCAGGCGCCGGGCCTGCATCATGGCCGCCGAGGCCGCGTCGCACAGGCCCCACACCACCACCCGGCGCACGCCCGGGGCGGCCGACTGCAGTGCCGAGGCGGCCGCCTGCAGGTCGGGGCCCAGGGCTTCGAAGCCGGGAAATTCACCGGTCGAATCGCCCATGCCGCGCACATCGAAGCGCAGCGCCGGGTAGCCCGCTTCGGCCAGGCTGCGCGCCAGCAGCACGAACTGCCGGTGGCTGCCCACCCGGTACTGCGGGCCGCCCACCGCCACCACCACGCCCACGTCGCCGCGCGTCGCATCGGGCCGCGACAACACGCCCATCAGGTTCTCGCCCTGACAGGCAAAGCTCAGTCCCTCTTCGGTGA
>JANOBX010000094.1:0-31385 GCA_031411875.1 Burkholderiales bacterium
GCCCCCGCAGCGAAGTAAAGGGGGAGCTCGGGGCCGGCGCGGCCCCCCGGGCCGCGCCGGCCTCGGGCGGAGGACATGAGCGGAGGGGGCCACCCGGCTCGCCCAGCCCACGGGACCCAGTGGGCGCGCCGTTAGCGAACAAACCATGAGCTTCCTGCAAACCCTCTTCGAAGCCTTCCGCTCGCTGGCCTCGAACCGCCTGCGCACCGCCCTGACGATGCTGGGCATCGTGATCGGCATTGCCAGCGTCGTGCTCATGCTGGGCGTGGGCGACGCCGTGCGGGGCTTCATCGACCGCGAACTGTCGGTGCTGGGCAGCAACCAGCTCATCGTGCAGCGCGGTGCGCCCACCGGTGGCAATGGCCCGCCGCGGCGGCAGACGAATCCCGATGCGGTGATGTTGACGCTGGACGACGCAGCCGCCATGAACGGCCTGCCCAGCGTGGCGGCGGCCGCAGCCACGCTGCAGAGCAGTTTTCCGGTGCTCTACGGCGACGACAACAGCCAGAGCCTGGTGCTGGGTGTCACACCCGAGATGTTCCGCGTGCGCAACTGGGTCGTCGAGCAAGGCGTGCCTTTCAGCGACGACGACGTGCGCAGCGCCAACCGCGTCATCCTCATCGGCAGCAAGATCGCCGAGGCGCATTACCTGCGGCGCGACCCGCTGGGCCAGGTCATCCGCGTGGGTGGCCGGCCGTTCACCGTCATCGGCGTGCTCGCCGGCAGCGGCCGCACGCTGGACGGCACCGACCTGGGCGAACTGCTGGTCGTGCCGCTGACCGCCTTGCCGCTGACGCTGCCGCGGCCGCGTTCGGTGCACTACATCAACGTGCAGGCGGTGAGCGAGCTGCGCCTGAAGGAGGCCGAGCTCGACGTCGCCGAAATGCTGCGCGACCGCCGTCGCATCACTGGCGACATGCCCGACGACTTCAACATCACCAACCTGGCCAGCATCGCGCAGACCGGGGCCAACATCGCTGCGGCGCTGTCCATCGGGCTGGGCGTGGTCGGCGCGGTGTCGCTCATCGTCGGCGGCATCGGCATCATGAACATCATGCTGGTGAGCGTGAGCGAACGCGTGCGCGAGATCGGCATCCGCATGGCCATCGGGGCGAAGCCGCGCCACGTGCTGACCCAGTTCCTGGCGGAGGCCGTGGTCATGTGCGTGCTGGGCGGCGCCGTGGGCGTGGTGCTGGCGGCCGCGGGGGTGTGGGGTGTCAACCACGCCGCTGCTGCCGGCAGCTTCCGCATGAATCTGTCGGCCAGCCATGTGCTGATCGCGGTGCTGTTTTCCACCGGGGTGGGCCTGTTCTTCGGCTGGTACCCGGCACGGCGGGCCTCGCGCCTGCTGCCTATCGAGTGTTTGAGGCAGGAATGACTTCCGGGGCCTCGGGCAGCAGCAGTTCCAGCAACAGGTCTTCGGCGTGGTGCTGCTCGCTGCACTGGCGCCAGCCGCGCCGCTGATAGAAACCCAGCGCCCGCGTTCCCGGGCCGGTGGTGAGCCACACACGCCGCAGCCGCTGCTCGCGCAGCCAGGCCAGCATCACCTCGTAGAGCGCGCTGCCATGGCCCCGGCCCTGGGCTTCGGGGTGCACGAACAGCGCCCAGACGTTGGCGCCGATGGGCGGGCTGTCGACGATGGCGATGGCGAAGGCCAGCACCCGCGCAGCGGGGTCGCTGCCAGCCGCGACCACCCAGCCACGGCCGTTGTCTTCGATGGCGCAGCGCACGTCTTCATCGTCGATGACGCCGCGGCGCAGGGTGTTCTCCACGACCGCGTAGCGGACATCCCAGATGCCGGGGATGTCGTCGCGCGTGGCCAGGCGCAGATGGATGGGTTCGGACATGACGCTGTTGACTTTACGTGGCCTTCACCATGTAACGGGCCGCGCGGGTCAACGACGTCCCGCAGCCGGCGTTGTGAGCACAGCGGCAGCTTCGCCGCGATGGAGACATTGCATGGCTGACTCGAACAAGACCGCCGGCCGCCTGGCCCGCATGGCGACGATGGTGGTGCTGGGCGCGGCCGCCACCGGCTGCATCGTGCTGCCTTACGGGCCTGGACATGGCCGCTATGGCCGCGGCCATCGCCACTACGCGCCGCCGCCGCCAGCCCCGGCGGGCGCCATCATCGTCGTGCCGCGCGAGCATTCGGAGCCCGGCCGCCGACGCTGAACGAAGGCCGGCCCGACGGCTGCCGAGCCTTCAGGCTTTCAGGCCTTGAGCTCGAAGCCCGCCACACCCATCTGCCACAACAGGAAGGCGAAGGTGTCGGCGCGGGCGTCCAACGTCTGGCTCTTGGTGCTGCCCTGGCCGTGGCCCGATTCATAGTCCAGCCGCAGCAGCACCGGCTTGCCTTTCGGGTTGGCGGCGAGCAGGCGCGCCGCGGTCTTGCTGCTGTTCCACACCTCGACGCGAGGGTCGTTCACGCCGTGCGGCAGCAGCACCGCGGGGTAGGCCACGCCGTCCTTGACCTGGTGGTAGGTGCTCATGGCCAGCAGTGCGCGAAAGCCCTCCTCGGTCTTGCGGCTGCCGAACTCGGGGATGTTGGGCACGCCGTTGGGCGTGGTCTCCATGCGCACCATGTCCAGGCTGCCGACCTCCGGCACCACCGCGGCGAAGAGTTCGGGCCGCTCGGTCATGGCCCGGCCGACCAGAATGCCGCCGGCGCTGCCTCCCCAGATGCCCAGTTTCGCGGGCTGGGTCCACTTCTGCGCGATGAGGAATTCGGCGCAGGCGATGAAGTCGCGCCAGGTGTTGGGCTTGGTCGCCTGCTTGCCCTGGTCGTGCCATTCACGGCCGAAGACGCTGCTGCCGCGCGGGTTGGCAATCGCGAACACGCCGCCCTGGTCCATCCAGGCCAGCCGGCTGGGGCTGAAGAAGGGTTCCTCGGTGATGCCGTAGCTGGCGTAGCCGTAGAGCAGGGTGGGGTTGCTGCCGTCGAGCTTCACGCCGTCGCGGTGGATGATGGACATCGGCACCATCACGCCGTCGTGGCTCTTGACCATGACCTCGGCGGCGACCACGTTGCCCGGCGCGTCGAAGGGCCCGGCCGGCTGCAGGCCGGTGTTGCGCACGCTGCCGTTGGCGCCCACGGCGAAGATCTGGCGGGCGCGGGTCCAGCTCTGCAGGTCCAGCAGCAGGCCGTCCTGGTCGCTGCGCACGCTGCTCATCGAGAAGCTGCCCAGCACCGGCAGGGCCACTTCCTGGGGCTGCGCGCCGTCGGCATGGGCCAGCTTGAAAAGGCGCTTGATGTTGCCGTCGCGCGCTTCCACGTACAGGCCGTCCCGGGCGCTGGCCAGGCCGGTCAGGACACGCTGGCTTTCCGCCACCAGCACGCTGGCCGTGGCCGGGTTGAAACCCTGCAGCGGGCCGCCCAGCAGCTTGAAGCGCGAAGCGCCCTTGAAGCTGAGCGCGTAGACCCGTTCGCCCTGCAGCGCCAGGCCGGTGACACCGTCTTCGCGACCACACAGCTTCTGCCATTCGGGCTTGCCGGCACGCAGCGCCGCCAGCGTGCTGTGCCAGGCGGCGAAATCGGGCGAGACGCCGTCGACCGCGGTGGCCACCACGCGGCCGTCGGGCAGCACCTCGACGATCGGAAACTCCGTCACCGGAATGCCCAGGTCGACACCGGCGGTGAGCACCGTGCGGATGCCGGACTCGCCGGCACCGGGTTTCATGACGACGATGCTGCTGCGCTGGTACTTGTCCGTGGGCGGGGCGCCCTTGGCCAGGGCCTGCATGCGGTGGAAGTAGATCGCGCTGGCGTCTGGCGCCCAGGCGATGGCACCGAACTGGGCACGCGGGATCTCGGGTCCGCGCTGCTTGCCGCTGGCGGTGTCGATGACGCGCATGGCCGCGTCTTCCGAACCCGCGGCCGACACGCCCACCGCCACCAGCTTGCCATCGGGCGAAGCGCTGTAGTAGTTGATGGCGTGGGGCTTGCCGGTCTTCTTCTTCAGCGTCTCGGGGTCGAACAGCAGCCGGTCGCTGCCGTTCAGGCCGCGCCGCATGTACAGCTTGAACTGGTCGTCCTTGGCGCCGCGGCGTTCGAAGAAATACAGCTCACCGGGCAGGCGCTGCACCGCGGTCACGCGGGCCGCGGCGGCGCTGTCGTATTCCTCGAGCTTCGCGCGCAGCGCGTTGCGCCCGGCGATGCGCCGCAGCGTGGCGTGGGCGAAGTCGCTGTGGGCCTTCATCCAGGCGGCCACGGCCGGGGCCTTGGTGTCTTCGAAGTCGCGGTAGGGGTCGTCGACGACGGTGCCGAAGAAGGTCTCGGCCACGTTGCGCACCGGGGCGACGGGCAGCTTGCCGGTGTCCAGCATGGCAGCACGCGCGGCAGCGGGCAACAAGGCCAGGGGGCCGAAGCCGGCCAATGCGGACAGGGCGGGTGCGGCAGACAGGCCCAGCACATGGCGGCGACGAAGGGGCAGGGTCATGATGGCCAAGGGTGGAAGCGATGAAGGCCGGCATGTTAGCCAGTCGCCCGCCTCAGGCCGCGGCGACGCGCTCGTGCAGCAGCGGTGGAAGCTGCGGTGCGGCGTCGGCCAGGGTGAACGCCGCCTGCACCGCCGCCTGGGCCGCAACCGCGGCTTCGGCGGTGGCCGCATGCACCACGGCCAGCGGCTCGCCGGCCATCAGCTGCGCCCCCAGCGGCTGCACCGCCGCCAGGCCCACCCGCGGGTCGACGACATCGGCCGGGTGCGCGCGGCCGCCACCCAGCGCCACCACCGCCAGGCCGAGCGCACGCACGTCGATGGTGGCCACCCAGCCGGCCTGCGAGGCCGGCACCGGCCGTTGCACGGGGGCCGCGGCCAGGCCGGGCGCACGCAGCACGTCGGCCGGCCCGCCCAGGGCCGCGACCATGCGCGCGAAGTGTTCTGCCGCGGCGCCGCTGGCCAGGCTGTGCTTCAACGCCAGGCGCGCAGCGGCCACCGTCGGCTGCAGGCCGCCCAGGTGCAGCAGTTCGGCGCCGAGTGCCAGCGTCACTTCCATCAGCCGCGCGTCGGGCGCGGTGCTGCCGGTGAGGAAGGCGATGGCCTCGGCCACTTCCAGCCCGTTGCCGGCGGTGGTGCCCAGCACCTGGTTCATGTCGGTGACCAGGGCCACCGTGGGCAGGCCGGCCTGGGTGGCCACCTGCACCAGGCTGTGGGCCAGCGCCCGGGCGTCTTCCAGTCGCGCGGCGAAGGCGCCGCTGCCCACCTTCACGTCCATCACCAGCGCGCGCAGGCCCGCCGCGCGCTTCTTGCTCAGGATGCTGGCGGTGATGAGCGGCAGGCTCTCGACCGTGGCCGTGACGTCGCGGATGGCGTAGAGCCGGCGGTCGGCCGGGGCCAGGTTGCTGCTGGCGCCGACGATGGCGCAACCGGCCTTGCGCAGGGTCTGCAGCAGCCGTTCATGCCCGGGGTCGACGGTGTAGCCCGGCAGGGCTTCCAGCTTGTCCTGCGTGCCGCCGGTGTGGGCCAGGCCACGGCCGCTGATCATCGGCACCACCGCGCCGCAGGCGGCCAGCATGGGCGCCAGCATCAGGCTGACCTTGTCGCCGACACCGCCGGTGGAATGCTTGTCCAGCGCCGGGCCGCCCAGGCCGGCGGCGGACCAGTCGAGCACGGTGCCGGAATGCGTCATCGCATCGGCCAGGTCGGCGGTTTCGCGCGCCGACATGCCGCGCAGCAGCACCGCCATGGCCATGGCCGCGGCCTGGCTGTCGGCCCAGCGGCCGGCACCCTCGGCTGCGGCCAGGCCCTGCACGAAGGCGTCGATCTGCGCCCGCGACAGCGTCTGGCCGTCGCGCTTGGCGCGGATGACTTCCGACGGGTTCACTCCACCAGCGTGATGCGCGGCACCGGGTCGGGCGCGGCGCCAGCGGCCAGAAACTCGGCCAGTGCGTCGATGTCGAGCGCGCCGCCCAGGCGCTGGCGGCCGGCCGACAGGCCCGTGACGCCGTCGCCGCCGTCGGCCATGAAGCTGTTGACGGTGAGCCGGTACTCGCGCGCCGGGTCGAGCGGCTGGCCACCGATGCGCAGGTCCTGCACGCGCTGGCCATAAGGCGCGGCGGCGACCCAGCGGTAGGTGAGCGACGACGAGGGAATCAGGAATGCGGGCCCGCGCCGGCCTTCGCGTTGCTGGTCTTCGAGGATGCGCCTGATCTCGGCGCCGCCCAGCGTCATGACCACCAGGCTGTTGCCGAAGGGCTGCATCGTGAAAGCCTGGCCGTAGGTGATGGTGCAGGGCGGGGCCCCGGCGCAACGCAGGTCGCTGCGCACGCCGCCGGGGTTCATCAGCGCAAATTCGGCACCACCGCGCTCGGGCGCACGCGTGGCCTGCCATTGCGCGTCGGCGATCAGGCGGCCGGCGTTGCTGTCGGTGCGCGCGTTGCGGTCGAAGTTGCCGACGATGCGGCCGATGCTGCGGTTGGCGATCGGCGCGGCCGCGCCGGCGTACATGGCCACGGTGTCGGCCACGGCCTTCACCGGTTGCGCAGTGCGCAGCGCAGTGGCCCAGGGCTCGGGTTCGCTGGCGACGATGGCCGCGCGCAAGGCCGGGTCGCTGCCGCTGTTGAACACCGGCAGGTTGCGATGACGGGTGCGAGTCCGGTCGATCTCACCGGTGCGCGCGTCGATCACCAGGTCGGCGACGCTGACACCGCGGCCCAGGGCAGTGGCCTGCATCACCGGGCGGGCGTCGGCACCTTCCCCGACGACGCAGCGGTAGCCCTGGTGGGTGTGGGCCGAGAACACGACGTCCACGTCCTGCGACAGCTGGCGCACGATCTCGAAGATGCTGCCGCGCGGCCGCGGGCAGCCGGCGTCGTTCCATTCCAGCGGCTGGCCGGGCGTGCCGGTCTCGCCGCCTTCGTGGATGACGGCCACCAGCGCCTGGATGCCCTGCGCCTTCAGGCGCGCGGCCTCGGCGTTGATGGCCTGCACCTCGTCGGTGAACTGCAGCCCGGCCACGCCCGAGGGCACGACGATGCTCGGCGTGATCTTGGTGACGGCGCCGATGAAGCCCACCTTCACGCCGTCGACCTCGCGCACCACCGACGGCGGGAACAGCGTGCCGCCGCCGGCCTTGAGCACGTTGGCGGCGAACAGCGGGAACTTCGCCCCGGGGTGCGGGCTGCGCGGACAGGACACGAAGATGGCCTCGGCCGGCATGGTGCGGCAGCCCGGCTGCAGCACGCGCAGCAGTTCTTCGCGGCCGGCGTCGAATTCGTGGTTGCCGGGAATGGCGATGTCCACGCCGATGTCGTTGGCCACGTGGATGGTCGGTTCATGCAGGAACAGCGCGCTGATGAGCGGGGTACCGCCGATCATGTCGCCGCTGCTGATGACGAGGCTGTTCTTCGCCCCGGCGCGCAGCGCCTGCACGGTGCCGGCCAGGTAGGCCGCGCCGCCGGCGTTCAGGCGGATGGTCTTGTCGCGGTTCGCGGGGTCGGGCCAGGGCAGGCTGAGGCCGGTGGCTTCGAGGTTGCCGTGCAGGTCGTTGAAGGCGATCAGGCGCAGCGTCACCGGCGGCTTGTCGGCGGCGGAAGGCGTGCCTTGTGGCGGGCTCGCGCAAGCGGCCAGCAGCGCGGCCAGGCAGAGCGCCGCAGCGCCTGACATTCGGAAGTTCATGGTGCCTCGTGTCGTGTCTTCAGTAGGTGCCGGCGGACGACGCCGGGCCCGGCCCGACGCCGCCGAGCACGGCCTCGATGTCGTTGAGCAGGCCGCTGGCGCCGATGCGGAATCGCTGCGGGTTCACCGCCGCGGCCCCCAGGTGCTGCGCGGTGAGCGCGATGTAGACCGCGGCGTCGGCCACCGTGCGCACGCCGCCGGCGGGCTTGACACCGACGCGGGCCGCGGCGTCGGGGCGCGCGGCAATCGCCTGCAGCAGCAGCGTGGCCGACGCAGGCGTGGCGTTCTCGGCCACCTTGCCGGTGCTGGTCTTGAGGAAGTCGGCGCCGGCGTCCAGGGCCAGCGTGCAGGCCTGGCGAATGAGGGCGGCGTCGCGCAGCTCGCCGGTTTCCAGGATGACCTTCAGGCGCTGCTGCGGACAGGCGGCGCGCACGGCGGCCAGCAGCGCCGCGGCAGCACCCAGGTCGCGGTAGGGGACGACGACGTCGACCTCGTCGCCGCCGGCGTCGACGATCTGGCGCGTGTCGGCCACGGCGCGGGCGATGTCGATGCTGCCGTCGGGAAAGTTGGCCACCGCCGCCACGGCGACCTGGCGCGGCAGCAGGGTACGCGCCTGGGCCACGAAGCGCGGCCACACGCACACGGCCGCGGTGTCGCCGTGGCGGCCCTGGGCGCGCCGGCACAACGTGTCGATGTCGGCCACGGTGTCGGCGTCGTTCAGGCTGGTCAGGTCCAGGCAGGCCAGGGCGGTGCGGGCGGTGGCCGGCAGATCGAGCGTGTCGTTCATGGGTCGAGGCGAACCGGGTTCAGAGCTTCAGGTCGACGAGCAGCGCGCACAGCAGGTTCACCGCCGCGTCGGCCGCAGCGCGGGCAGTGTGCATGGTGTGGGCGTGGCTCAGGTTTTCGTCGGACAGGCCGGCGGCCATGTTGGTCATCATCGACAGCGCCAGCACGCGCAGGCCGGCGTGGCGGGCCAGGATGGTCTCGGGCACGGTGCTCATGCCCACGGCCTGGGCACCCAGCAGCTTGAGCATGCGGATCTCGGCCGGGGTCTCGAACTGCGGGCCCATCACCCAGGCATAGACACCCCGGTGCAGCGTCGCCCCGGCCTGCGCGGCCAGCGCCAGGGCCTGGGCACGCAGCGCGGGGTCGTAGGCCGCGGACATGTCGACGAAGCGGTCGTCGCCGGCCACGCCGAAAAGCGGGCTGCGCTGCACGATGTTGAGGTGGTCTTCCACCAGCATCAGCGCGCCCGGCGGCATGGCGGCTTCCAGGCTGCCGGCCGCGTTGGTCTGCACCAGCACCTTCACGCCCCAGGCGGCGAGACCGTGCACCACGCCCTTCATGCCATCGGCGTCGCCGGTTTCGTAGGCGTGCTTGCGGCCGGCGAGCACGGCCACGCGCACGCGGCGGCCCTGGTGCTGCAGGCTGCCCAGCTTCAGGGCCCCGGCATGGCCCCCCACGGCCAGGCGCGGGAAGGCCGGCAGTTCTGCGTAAGGCACGGTGCTGGCGTCTTCCACCCGGTCGGCCAGCGGCCCCCAGCCCGAGCCCAGCAGCACGGCGCATTCAGGGGCCTGCACGCCCAGACGCTGCTGCAGCGCCTGCACGGTGGCGGCGACGGCGGGTGTGGCCTGTGGAAGTCGATCAGACATGGGCTTTGCGCGCTTCGCGCGTCGCCCGCAGTTCCGCCTTCAAGGCCAGGCCCTGCTGGCGCTTGACGCGGGTGGCGGTGGCTTCGTACTTCTTCACCACTGCGGCGCGCATCTCGATGGCCTTCGCCAGGGCTTCCTCGAAGCGGCGGTCGGTGTAGGTGCGCTCGGTGCCGATGTAGATGCTCTTGACACGCGGCTCCTGGCCATAACGCGGCAACAACACCGACAGCACCGCAGCCCGCACCCGCGAGCCGCGCCGCGGCGGCGTCATGATGGGGCCGGAGATGCCCGGCGGCAGGTCCGACGTCTTGTTCGCGGCGGGGCCTTTCTGCAGCACCACCGGCGCGGGCAGGGTGGCGATGCGGCGCAGCAGTTCCCGGGTGGCCATGTCGAGCGACTTTTCGGCACCGGCCGTGCCGTCGGCGAAGAACTTGGTGCCCTGGTACCGCACCTGCCAGCCGTGGGTGGCGCGGGTGTCGATGCGCTGGATGCCCTGGGGTACGGTGAATTGCTCGCCTGTGTGGGACAGGACTTGTCGGGTTTTCATGGTCGATGTCGTGAGCAGCAGAAGCAGCTCCCTGCGCAATCTTGTTGTGTTGCCGCGGCGCGGCCTTGCCCGCGGAAACCACGATTTTCGCACTTCACACCTGCAGGTGCTGAGGGCCGAAGCCATGAGGCAGCAGTTCGGCCATCGTGTAGCTGCCGCGCAGGCCTTGCAGGTCGGCCACCCACACGGGGCAGTCGCCTGCGGCGAACTCGCGCAGCTTCTGCCGGCAGCCGCCACAAGGCGTGACAGGCTCTGGCGCTTGCGCACACACCGCCACGGCCACCACCCTCCGCCCGCCGGCCATGACCATGGCCGCCAGGGCCGAGGCTTCGGCACACCAGCCCTGCGGATAGGCGGCGTTCTCGACGTTGCAACCCGCATGGATCCGTCCCTGGTCGTCGAGCACGGCGGCGCCGACGAGGAACTTGGAATAAGGCGCGTACGCCTGCGCGCGGGCCTGGCGGGCGGCTTCGATGAGGGCGGTGTGATGTTCTGTCATGGGATGCTTTTAACCCAATGCTCGATGACTGGAAGTGGACACCATGGGCGGGTGGGCCGGGGCGCCCGGGTGACTTGATAGGGAAAGTTCGAAGTGCCTTGCCATAAGGGGTTGATACCCTTTGCACGGGAGCGCATTTCGCACGAAAGCCCCATGAGCCATACCGCTCAAAACAAGCCATTCGAGGAGACGACATGACTCAACTCACATTTCCGACAGGCGCATCGAAGGTTTCTCCACGCACGCGTCGCTCGCCGTGGTCGCTGCTGCCGATCGGGCTGGCCGCGGTCTTGGGCACGATGGTCTCGACCGTTGCCCTTGCGCAGGTGACGGTCAAGGTGGAAGATTTCCAGAAGACCGAGTCGCCCTGGGACATGGCGTTCCTGCCCGACGGCACCATGTTTTTCACCGAAAAGTGCAAGGGGCTCTCGGTGCGGTTGCCCTCCGGCAAGGTCAACACCTTGCTCGGTGTCGGCGGCACCACCGGCTACGCCACCGTGAAGGCCGATCTGTTCTGCGACGGCCAGGCGGGCGTGCAGGGCGTCGCCGTCGACCCGCAATTTGCAAGCAATCGCTTCGTGTACTTGTACTCCAGCTCGAAGGGCTCGAACCGGACCTACGGCGGCTACAACAACATCGTGATGCGGATGAAGATGGACGCCTCGCTGTCCTCTGTGTCCGACATCGTCGAGATCATCAACGACATCGGCTACAAGCCCGCCAAATCGAACCATCCGTTCGGCGGTCCCGGCGCGCACAACGGTGGCCGCCTCCGCTTCAATCCGGGTGACGGCTTCCTGTACGTCACGACCGGCGACAACCACAGCGGCGAAGGACCGCAAAGCCCCACCCAGATCCGCGGCAAGGTGCTGCGCGTGGACCGCGACGGCAAGGCAGCCGCCGGCAACAGCCCGCCGGCGGGCTTCGACAAGCGCGTCTTCGCCTACGGCTTCCGGAACCCGCAGGGCATCACGTTCCGTCCCGGCACGAACGAAGTGTTCATTTCCGAGAACGGCCCCTGGCACACCGATGAGGTCACCAAGCTCGTCAATGGTGGCAACGGTGGCTGGGACCCGCGTGACAACCGCAACGGCCGGGGCGCCTGCCCGGACAACTACTGCGGCTACTCTCCCAACCAGATGGGGGCTTTGCCGCCTGCCGAGCGCAGCGCGTTCATGCCCATGACCGACACGCGCGCCCACCCTGACGCCATGAAGCCGGCCTGGACCAACAACGGTCTGTCGCAGGGCATGTGCGGCAGCGTGTTCCTGGTGGGCAAGCAGTGGAAGGAATGGGAAGGCCGCCTGGCCGTCGGCTACGCCGGCATCGGCATCCACGGCACCCCGACGGGCAACCGCATCGACATTCTCGACATCAGCAAGGACGGCACCGCCTCCACACGGCAGGAGCTGTCTTGGCCGACGTTCGCGGGTCGATTCCGCCACGTGTCGATGGGCCCTGACAACGCGCTCTACGTCGCCGACGAAGCCAGCGGCATGATTTACCGCGTGACACCGAACTGAACCTATTCCACTCCAAAAGCGCTGCTGCCCGGCAGCGCTTTTTTTTGGCCCCACTGACCGCGACAACATCGCGACACCCGACCACGCCTCGGTCGACCAACGCAATCCTTCACATGATTCATCTGCAAGCCTCCTCCGTCGCGCGCCGTCTGGCCGGGGCCCCTGTCATCCTGCTCATGGCGGCCCTCACGGTGGGCTGGGTGCCCCAGGCGCTGGCCGATACCGCACAGCTCCAGACGCTGATGCAACGCAACAACTGCACCGCCTGCCACTTGATCGACAAGCGCAAGTACGGACCCCACTTCAACGAAGTCGCCGCCCGCTATGCGGGACAGGCTGGAGCCGTGGCCAAGCTCGCCAACAAGATCCGGGCGGGCGGCAGCGGCGTGTGGGGCGAAGACATGATGCCGCCGCAGCCCAGCGTCAGCGAGGCCGATGCACGGACGATGGCCGAGCTGATCATGGCGATCAAGCCCTGACCGACCAGGCCTGCTGTCCGCCGCTACCGTTCCTTGATGTACGGCCGCCCCAGCGCCTTGGGCGCCACCGCCTTGCCGATGAAGCCGGCCAGCAGCACCACGGTCAGGACGTAGGGCAGGGCCTGGATGGCCTGCACCGGGACTTCGGCACCGCCCAGGAAGGCCGGGAGCGTGGCGCCTTGCAGGCGGATCGACACCGCGTCCAGGAAGCCGAAGAGCAGGCAGGCCCACAAGGCGCCCACGGGGTGCCACTTGCCGAAGATCAGCGCGGCCAGCGCCATGTAGCCCCGGCCAGCGGTCATGTTCGGGATAAAGCTGGGGTTCTGGGCCAGCACCAGGTAGGCGCCCGCCAGCGAGCAGACCACGCCGTTCAGCGCCAGCGCCTGGTAGCGAAGCAGCTTCACCGAAACGCCGGCGGCGTCGACCATGTTCGGGTTCTCGCCCGCGGCGCGCAGGCGCAGGCCGAAACGTGTGCGGTACAGCAGCCACCACACGCCCGCCACCAGCAGCAGCGTGGCATAGACCATCCAGTTGTGGCCGAAGAAAGCCAACTGCAGGGCCTTGCCCACCCCGGGGATCTGCGCCACCCATTCGCCCGCGCCCGTGAACCAGCGGTCGAGGCGCACGCTGTCGGGCAGGGCCGGTGTCTGTCCGCCCTGGTTGAACCAGGCGATGCCCAGCACCACCGTCAGGCCGGCGGCGGTCATCGTGATGGCCATGCCGAGCACGACCTGGTCGCCACGGTGGCTGACGCAGGCATAGCCGTGCAGCATCGACAAGGCCACCCCCACCACCACCGCCGCGGCCAGCGCCAGCACGGCCGAGCCCGACACCACGCCGACGCTGGCCGCGGCAAAGGCCGTCATCAGCATCTTGCCTTCGAGTCCCAGGTCGATGACGCCGGCGCGTTCGCACAGCACCCCGGCCAGCGCGCACAGGATGAGCGGCACGCTGACGCGCAGGGTGCTGGCCACCAGCGTGCCGACGAAGACCTCATCCACCGGCTTCTGCCCCTTTGCGAGCAGGCGAAACGGCGCGCCACAGCCGCGCCAGGCCCGGCGCCGCCACCTGAGCCATGGCGCCGGCAAACAGCACGATCAGGCCCTGCAGCATGAACACCAGGTCGCGCGAGAAGCCGTTGATCTCGAAGGCCAGCTCGGCCCCGCCCTGGTAGAGCGCGCCGAACAGCAGCGAAGCCAGGACGATGCCCACCGGATGGTTGCGGCCGATCAGGCTGACGGCGATGCCGGCAAAGCCCGCGCCAGCCACGAAATCGGGCAGCAGCCGGCCATGCACGCCGGCGATTTCGTTGACACCGACCAGGCCGGCCAGCGCGCCCGAGGCCGCCATCGACACGACGATCAGGCGCTTGGGCTGCAGGCCGGCATACAGGGCGGCATCGGGTGCAAAACCCACGGCGCGCAGCGCATAGCCCGGCCGCGTCTTCCACAGCGCCAGCCACACGAGCACGGCCGCGGCCACGGCCAGCAGCACGCTCAGGTTCAGCGGGGTGCTGGGCCATTCGATGCCCAGCCAGCCCAGGGCCTCATGCATGCCGGGCAGCTTGGCGCTGGCATCGAAGGAGCGGCTTTCCGGCGTCATGTTGCCGGGCTCCTTCAGGGTGTTGACGAGCAGGTAGCTCAGCAGCGCCGCCGCGATGAAGTTGAACATGATCGTCGTGATGACGATGTGGCTGCCGCGCCAGGCCTGCAGGGCCCCGGGCACCGCCGCCCAGACCATGCCGAACAGGGCCGCCGCCAGCACCATCAGCGGCAGCATCAGCCAGGCCGGCAGCGCATGCGCGAAGGCCAGGGCCACCAGCCCTGCACCCAGCCCGCCCATGATGGCCTGGCCTTCGGCGCCGATGTTGAACAGGCCGCCGTGGTAGGCCACGGCCACGGCCAGGCCGGTGAAGACGAAGGTGGTGGCGTAGTACAGCGTGTAGCTGATGCCCGCCTGCGAACCGAAGGCGCCCTTGATCAGCAGGCTGAGCACCTGGCCCGGCTCGAAACCCACCAGCAGGACGACGCCCGCGGCCACCAGCAGCGCGAAGGCCAGGTTGACGGCGGGCAGCACCGCCACGTCGATCCAGCGCGGCAGCTCGACGGGTTGGCTCATGTGGCTTCGGCCATGGTTTCAGCAACGGTGGCGCCACCCATCAACCGTCCCAGCGCGCTTTCGCTGCACTGTTCGATGGGCAGCTCACCCACCACGCGGCCGGCGTTCATGACGATGACGCGGTCGGCCAGGGCCAGGATCTCGTCGAGCTCCGACGACACCACCAGCACCGCGCCGCCCGCGTCGCGCATGGCGCACAGCCGGCCGTGGATGAATTCGATCGCGCCGATGTCGACACCGCGGGTGGGCTGGCCCACCAGCAGCACCTGCGGCTCGGTGCCGGTGGCGAAGGCTTCGCGCGCGAGCACCAGCTTTTGTTGGTTGCCGCCGCTGAACTTCGACGAACGCAGGCCGGGGTTGCGCGGACGCACGTCGTAACGCTCCATCATCTCGGCACAGTCCTGGCGCATCACGCGCTGGCGCATCCAGCCCATCAAGCCGCCCAGCACGCCCGCCGCATAGCGGCTGCGGTCCTGGTAGCCCAGCGCCGCCGACTCCCAGGCCTCGAACGGCAGCACCAATCCGCGGCGGTGGCGGTCTTCGGGCACGTGCGCGATGCGCAGGTCGCGGGCCTGGCGGGTGCTGATCCAGCGCGGCGCGGTGAAGCGCTGGCCGCCCACCTGCAGTTCGCCGCGCGCGGGCACGAGCAGGCCCGACAGCACGTCCAGCAGCTCGCTCTGGCCATTGCCGGAAACGCCGGCGATGCCGACGATCTCGCCGGCGCGCAGCTGCAGCGCCACGTCGGCCAGCCTGGCCACGCCGAGCTCGTCGGTCACGCCCAGGCCGTGCGCCTGGAGCAGCACCGCCCCTGGCGGCGCGGGCTTCGACCCTGCTGCGGCGGCGCTGCGGCCCAGGTTCACACGCCGGCCGACCATGGCCTCGGCCAGGCCGTCGATGCTGGTGTCACCGATCGCTGTGTCCAGCACCACGCGGCCGCCGCGCATGACCGTGACCGCGTCGCACAGCGCCATGATCTCCTTGAGCTTGTGCGTGATCAGCAGGAGGGTGGTGCCGCGGGCGCGCAACTGGCGCAGGGTGACGAACAGGGCCTCGGTTTCCTGCGGTGTCAGCACCGCCGTGGGCTCGTCGAGGATGAGGATGCGGGCGCCGCGGAAAAGGGCCTTCAGGATCTCCAGCCGCTGGCGCTCGCCCACCGGCAGGTCCTGCACCAGGGCGTCGAGGTCGACGCGCAGGCCGGTGTCGCGCATCAGCGTGTCGAGCCCGCTGCGCACTTCGGCGCGCGCCGCCGACAGGCGCCAGCCGGGTTCGGCGCCGAGCATCACGTTGTCGAGCGCGCTCAGGGTGTCGACCAGCATGAAGTGCTGGTGCACCATGCCGATGCCCAGCGCGATGGCCTCGCGCGAGCCGGCGATCCGCGCCGGCCGGCCCTCGATCTCGATGCTGCCGCCGTCGGCCTGATAGAAGCCGTACAGGATCGACATCAGCGTGCTCTTGCCGGCGCCGTTCTCGCCGACGATGCCGTGCACGGTGCCGGCCTGCACCTTCAGGTCCACCCGCTGGTTGGCATGGACCGCGCCGAAGCGCTTGTCGATGCCGCGCATCCAGACGGCGGTGGCTGGCAACACGCCAGACGGCATCACTTGCAGGCCGATGCCGCCATGTAGTCGATGACCTTGATCTTGCCGCTGACGATGTCGGCGCGCGCCGCCTCCACGGCCTTCTTCATCTCGGGCGTCACCAGCTTGGCGTTGTTGGCATCGATGGCGACATCCACGCCGCCTTCCTTCAGCCCCAGCGAGGTGACGCCCGGCGTCACGCCCTTGAAGGCGCTGTAGACGGCCACGTCGACCCGCTTGACCATGCTCGTGAGCATGGTGCCGGGTTGCACGTGGTTCTGGTTGCTGTCGACGCCGATGGCGAGCTTGCCGTTGTCCTTGGCCGCCTGGTACACGCCCAGCCCGGTGCCGCCGGCGGCAGCGAAGATCACGTCGACGCCGGAGGCGAACTGGGCCTTGGCGAGTTCGGCACCGCGCGCCGGGTCGTTCCAGGCGGTGGGCTGGGTGCCGGTCATGTTGCCGCTGACGACGACCTTCGGGTTGGCGTGCCGCGCACCCTGCTCGAAGCCGCACTGGAAGCGGCGAATCAGCGGGATGTCCATGCCGCCCACGAAGCCCACCTTGCCGCTCTTGCTGGCCATGGCCGCCATCACGCCGACCAGGAAGCTGCCCTCGTGTTCCTTGAAGGTGATGCTCTGCACGTTGGGCAGGTTCACCACCGCGTCGATGATGGCGAACTGGAGCTTGGGGAAGTCCTTGGCCACGCGTTCCATCGTGCTGCCCATGGAAAAGCCGATGGCGACGATGGGCGTGGCGCCGCGCTGGGCCATGCGGCGCTTGGCCTGCTCGCGCTGGGTCGGGTTGCTGATCTCGAATTCGAGATAGGTCTTGCCGGTTTCCTTCTTCCAGCGCTCGGCGCCGTCGAAGCCGGCCTGGTTGAAGCTCTTGTCGAACTTGCCGCCCATGTCGTAGATGACGGCAGGCTCGGCCTGGGCCGCGGTGGCGGCACCCAGGGCCAGTGCAAGCAGGCTGAAGCGGGCGGCAGTGCGCATGGGGTGTGGGTCTCGTTCTTGCTGGAAGACAAGGTGATGCAGGGCGCCGTCACCAAAGCGTCGCAGGATAGCAAGACTACGATCCGCCCATGACCTCGCCCGACCCCACGCCAACCCCCCATTCACGCGCCCTGGCGCTGCCCAAGGTGCTGCTGCACGAACATCTGGACGGCGGCCTGCGCGTGGCCACGCTGCTGCAAT
Source organism: Burkholderiales bacterium (assembly GCA_031411875.1). Lineage (GTDB taxonomy): Bacteria > Pseudomonadota > Gammaproteobacteria > Burkholderiales > Burkholderiaceae_C > Rubrivivax. The sequence continues at coordinate 17,205 of JANOBX010000094.1, forward strand.
TGCTGCAGCAACGCGGCCTGCCCAGCCCCGCCGCCGACGTGCCCGGCCTCGCGGCGTGGTTCGACGGCAATGCCCACGCCGGCAGTCTGGTGAAGTATCTGGAAGGTTTCGGCCTGACGGTGGCGGCCATGGCCAGCCCCGAGGCGCTCGAACGCGTGGCCTTCGAGGCCGCCGAGGACGCCGCTGCGCAAGGCGCGGTGCTGGCCGAATTCCGCATTGCGCCGCTGTTGTTCGAGGCCCATGGCCTGTCTGGCGAAACGGCGGTCGAGGCCATGCTGGCCGGGTTGGCGCGCAGCCCCTTGCCGCTGGGCCGGTCCAGCGGCCTGATCGTCTGCGCCATGCGGCAGCTGCCGCCGGCAGAGACAGAACGCGCCGCGGCGCTGGCCTTGCGCTTTGCGGGCCGGGGCGTGGTGGGCTTCGACCTGGCCGGGCCGGAATTCGGCTTTCCGCCGGCACTGCATGCCCGCGCGCTGCGGCAGGTGCTCGACGGCGGTCTGGGGCTGACCCTGCACGCCGGCGAGGCCGACGCGGCCCCCCGCGTGCTGGAGGCCGCGCGCCTGGGCGCCACGCGCATCGGCCACGGCGTGCGCTTGGCCGACGCCATCGGCACGGCCAGCCAGCCGCTGGTCGACGAGGCCATCGCCCTGGGCCTGCACCTCGAGGTCTGCCCCACCAGCAACGTGCACACCGGCGCCGCGGCCTCGGTGGCCAGCCACCCCATCACCGCGCTGTGGCAAGCCGGGGTGTCGCTCAGCTATCACACCGACAACCGGCTGATGAGCTGCATCAGCCTGGCCGACGAAGCGATGGCGCTGCTGCAGCACACCCCGCTGTCCGAAGCCGACCTGGTGCAGATGGCGCTGCAGGCCGCGGCCCATTCCTTCCTGCCGCCGCAAGCACGCGAGGCGGCGGCACTGGCCATCCGCCAGCGGGCGGCGGTGGTGGGCGTGGCGTCGTGACCTGAGCTGAGGTGTTGCTCAGCCGGCTTCGGCCGCAGAAGCTGCTGCCGACAGCTTCTCGGCCCAGCCCGCGGCGAAGGCCGGCAGATCGGCGGCCGGCAGCGGCCGGCTCATGAAATAGCCCTGGGCCTCGTCGCAGTCGAGGCTGCGCAGCTGGTCCAGGATGGCCTGGGTCTCGACGCCTTCGGCGACCACGCTCAGGCCCAGGTTGTGCGCCAGGTCGATGGTGCTGCGCACGATCTTGGCGTCCTCGGCGTCGCTGGCCATGGCCATGACGAAGCTCTTGTCGATCTTGAGTTCGTCCACCGGCAGCTTCTTCAGATAGGCCAGGCTGGAGTAGCCCGTGCCGAAGTCGTCGATCGACAGCTTGAAGCCGGCGGCGCTGAGAGCGTTCAGCGTGGCCAGGGCGCGCTGCGGCTCGTCCATGATGGCGCTTTCGGTGATCTCCAGGCAGAAGGCCTGGGCCGGCGCGCCGTGGCGCTGCAGCCGGGCCTGCAACTTGGCCAGCAGGTCCTGGTCGAGCAGGTCGCGGGTCGACAGGTTCACGCTCACGCGCTGCACGCCCAGCGCGCGCAGCACCGGCCACTGGCGGGCGGTTTCCTCGAAGACCCACAGCGTGAGCTGGCGCACGAAACCGGTCTGCTCGGCAAAGGGAATGAACTCCATGGGCGGCACCAAACCGCGCTGCGGGTGTTGCCAGCGCACCAGCGCCTCGGCGCCGAGCAGGCGGCCGCTGGCGAGCTGGATCTTGGGCTGCAGGTACAGGCGCAGCTCGTTGCGGTCGACGGCCTGGCGCAGCTCGCTCAACAGCGACAGCGTCTGCGCGCTGCCGGCGTCGATGCCGGGGTGGTAGACCAGGGCCGAAGCCGTCTTCTGCTTGGCCGTGTACATCGCGATCTCGGCGCGGCTCATCAGCGTGTCGGCGGGGTGGCTGGTGTCCTGCACGTGTTCGGGCCAGCAGGCCACGCCGAAGCCGGCGGCGAGGTCGACGGTGTGGTCGTCGAGCACGATGGGCTGCTCGAAGGCGGCGGCGATGCGCTCGGCCACGGCCAGGGCCTGGCCGGCGTCGCTACCGGGCAGCAGCAGCGCAAACTCATCGCCAGAAAACCGCGCCACCAGGTCGCCGGCACGCATGGCCTGCTGCGACAGGCGCTCGGCCACGGCCTTCAGCAGGCGGTCGCCGAAGGCATAGCCGAGCACGTCGTTGACATGCTTGAAGCGGTCCAGGTCGAGCATCACCACCGACAACGGCAGCGCCGGTGCGCCGTGCACTGCGGCGGCCTGGCTGCCGTGGATGGCGGCGGTCACGGCGTCGCGGAATTGGGCCCGGTTGGGCAGGCCGGTGAGCCGGTCCCAGTAGGCCAGCTGGCGGATCTCCTGCTGGTGTTCGGCGAGGTTGCCGCGCATCTGGTCGAAGGCGCGGGCGAGGTCGCCCACCTCGTCGGCACGCTGGGTGTCGTCGACGGCGCGGCTGTAGTCGCCACGGCCCAGGCGCTCGCTGGCCCGCACCAGGCTGCGCAGCGGCGTGGTGATGCGGCGCGCCATCAGCAGGCTGCCGAAGCCGAAGAACAACAGGCCAAGCACGGTGATGGCGCCCAGCACCAGCCGCAGCTGGGTGTAGCTGGCCACGGCTTCGTTGATCGAGCGCAGCAGCAGCACCTGGGCGCCGCCATCGGCGCCGGCCAGGGTGACGCGGCGCAGCAGCAGGCTGGCCTTGCCCACCTGCACGGTGTCGCCGGCTTCGGCCAGCAGGCGCGCGTCGCTGCCCACGCCGGCGGTGGCGGCCACGAGGGCCGGCGTGCCGTCTTCGCCGCGCGTCAGCATCGCCACCTGCAGCCCCGACAACGCGAACATGTCGTCGACGATGTCCTGGTCGACCGGAAAGCCCATCACCACCCAGCCCAGCAGCACCGGGGCGCGCACCGGCACGGCCACGAACTGCACCGGGCGGCCCTGCACCAGGCCCACCATGCGGTCGCGCGGCGCCGCAGCCGCAGCGCCCTGGCCGCTGCCGGCCAGCTGCATGGCGATGCGGCCGAGCTTGGCGGTGTCGCCGAGCTTGCCGTCGCGGTCGTGCAGCGCACGCACGGTGCCGTCCAGTTCCACCCAGGCCGTGACGCCTGCGCCGATGCGCTCGCCGACGTTTTCCAGGGCCGAGGCCAGGGTCTCGGGGTCGCCTGCGGCGCCCAGGGCCGAGCGGAAGCCGTAGTCGGCGGCGAGCACGCGCGCGCCTTGCACCAGCGCTTCGCTCTTCTGTTCGAGCAGCCGCCGCCAGACGCGTTCTCCCACCTGCAATTCGGCCGCCAGCGACTGGCGCGCATTGCGGCCGACGCTGGCCTGGGTGGCGACGAAGCCGGCGGCCTGCACCAGCAGCAGCAGCCCCAGCGACAGGGCTACGATGCGGCTGGACAGCCGCCGGGGTGCCAGAACCGAGAGCCAGCGCATCGACCCGACCTAGAGCCCGCCGCCGGTCACCGGCAGCACCACGGTCGCCGTGGTCTGCTCGCCGGCCACCACCAGGGCCTGCTCGACCGCCGCCGCGCCCGGTGGCATGGCCGGGTGCCAGGTCTTCAGGCGATAGCTGCCGGGGGGCACGTCGGCCAGGCGCACGCGGCCGTCGGCACCGGACAGGCCGTGGTGCGGGGTGTCGACCACCACCACCCAGGCCGCCATCTGGTCGTGGATGTTGCAGCCCAGCACCGCCACGCCCGGCCGGTCGAAGACCACCGGATTGGCCGGCACACCGCTGTAGAGCTTCAGCTCGAAGGGCTTGGTGGGCGACAGCGAATAGACGTGGTGGCGGACCTTGTCGCGGTTCGGGAAATGCACGGCGCTGCCGGTGGGCAAGACCGTCACGCGCTGGGTGAAGCGCCGGTCGGCCTGCTCGATTTCGATCCCCGCACGGGGCTTGCTGGCCGCGCGTGCGCTGGCCGACTCGAGGTAGACCACGGCTTCCAGCAAAGGCTTGCCGTCCTGGCCGTTGAGCTGCACGTCCAGCGTGGCAGCGCGGGCACTCGCGCCGCCGCCCGCCACGCCGACGGACAGCAACAGCGGCGCGATCGTGCAGGGAAAGGCAAGGCGAAAGAAAGAACGCATGTCGGGTGCAAAGTCGGGGGAACAGCGGGGCGCGGGACGCACCGCCCGCGTTCCCCCGGCTTTTCGGCAGCTTCACCGTCGCGCTTGAGCCCGAAGAGGCCCCGAGCCCGACGCTCGGAGTCGCCGCTGGTGAGCTTTGGCTGCAGCCGAAACCGGCTCAGGGCTTGGGCGGCGTCGCCGCGGGCAGCGGCGTCACCAGCACGTGCAGCAGCGCGGCGGTCTCGGCGTCGGGCTGGCCGGTGTAGCCGGTGGGCCTGTAGCGCATCTGGAACGAGGCCGTGACGTTCTTCAGCTCTTCATCGAAGACGCCGCTGGCATTCAGCTCGTAGCCGTGCTTCGTGAAGTTCTGCTGCCACCACAGGGCGTCGGGCGGTGCGGCCTCGAAGAGGGCGCGTTGCGCGGCCACGCGTGCGGCGTCGGGCCAGGGCGGGGTGATGCCCAGTTCCGAGAACAGCTTCCACGGGAAGGTGGGGCCGGGGTCCTGCTTGGTCTGCGGTTGGATCTCGGCATGGCCCAGGATGCGCTCGGGCTTGATCTGGTAGCGGCGCACGATGTCCTGCACCAGCGGCACCAGCGCGTCGATCTGCGACTTCGGGAAGGGCAGGTATTCGCGCGTGCCGTCGGCTGCGATGCGGGCACCCGGGTGCACGATCTCGATGCCGATGCTGCTGGCGTTCAGCATGCGGTTGCCCTGCCAGCTGCTGCGCCCGGCGTGCCAGGCGCGCTGGTACTCGTCGACCAGCCGCATGATGCGCGGCGAAGCCTCGTCGCTGATCAGGTAGTGCGAGGACACCTGCTGCTCGGTCAGCACGCGGATCGAGTTCGGCAGGTCGAGCACGGTGTAGTGGACGATGAGGAACATCACCCGGCTGTCCTGGCCGCGGGCGGTGCGGCTGATGTCGATGGGGATGCCACCAGGGGTGGTGAAGGGCACGTTGACGGGCACGGGCGGCACTAGCGCCGGGGCGATGGGGGCGATGGGCGCCGGAGCGGGCGGCGGCGTGGCGCAGGCGGCGAGCAGGGTCGCAACGACGATGGGCAGCAGCCGCATCAGCGCGCCGCGTGGGCCTCGAAAGAATACGGAAGTCATGGGCGTCCTTGGAAAGCAGGCGGCATTGCGGCCAGCACCGCGGCCAGGTGGTGGGCGGGCTGCTGCAGGCGCTGCGCGTGGGTGTCTCCGGGCAGGGCGGCCCTCAGGCTGGCTTCGATGACCGGGTGCAGGTCGAACACGCGGCCGGCCAGTGCCAGCGGCAGCGCGCCGAAGCGCTGGTGCAGGCAGTGCGCCAGCCGGGCGAGTTCCAGGCCGGCCTGTCGCAGCAGCGCCAGCGCCTCGACATCGCCTTCGTGCGCAGCGGCGGCCACGGCCAGCGCCAGGGTGCCGACTTCCCCCCGGCTGGCACCGTAGACCTTGGCGCGCGTGGCCGCCCAGTCGCTGCCACCGACGGCCGCAAACAGCTGCCGGCCCAGGGCACTGCGGTGGCCGGCGCCGGGTTCGGCGTCTTCGGCACGCCAGACCCGGCACAGTGCCTGACGCGCGATCCAGTGGCCGCCGCCCGCGTCGTCGATGACGGCGCCGCGGCCGCCGGCGCGGTGAAGCTCGCCGCGGCTGTCGATGTGCGCGGCGATCGATCCGGTGCCGGCGTAGACCACCGCCCCCTGCCCGGGGGCAAACGCGGCTTGGCAGGCGAGCTCGATGTCGCTCATCAGCCGCACTGCGGCCGCGGGCAGACCGAAGGGCGCAGCCAGCAGCTGTTGCAGGGCGTCGGCATCGGCGCTGGCAAAGCCGGTGAGGCCGGCGACCAGCCGCACGGGTCGGCCGGCGTGCCCGCTGGCCTGGCCGCTGCGCGACACGTCTAGGGCCAGAGCGGCCAGGGTCTGCTGCAGCGTGGCGCGGCCTGCGTCGTCGGCCAGCATGAGGCCGGACACGCCGCCGACATGGCCTTCGGCGCGCACCTGTCCGGTTGCGTCGGCCAGGGCCCAGCGCGTCTGGGTGCCACCCCCGTCCAGGCCCAGGCCCCAGGCAGGCGTTCGTGCCGGCTCGCCGGCAGCAGGGTGCAGTTCAGTCGTCACGCGGGCCATTGTGGCCGCAGCGCCGGGACCGACAATCCAACGCATGCATCGCCGCACGTTCAAGTCCAGCCTGGCCCTGCTGGCAACACTTTGGCTGGCGGGCTGCGCCACCGCGCCAGCGACCCTGCCCATGCCCATGCCGCCGCCACTGGCCGACGGCACCCTGCCCGCCCCGGTGGCCCAAGCCCTGGCGCAGGCCGGGCTGGCGGCCGACAGCCTGGGCGCGGTCGCCCTGCCCCTGGACCACGCCGGGCCAGCCTGGCACTACCGCAGCAGCGTGGCCATGCAGCCGGGCTCGGCGATGAAACTGCTGACCACGGTGGTGATGCTCGACCGCCTGGGCGGCACCCACACCGGCCGCACGCGGCTGCTCGCCGCCGGACCGGTCGTGGCCGGCGTGCTGCAGGGCGACCTGGTGCTGCAGGGCGGCGCCGACCCCGATTTCGGCATCGCCCCCTGGTGGCTGATGCTGCGCGAACTGCGCGACCAGGGCATCACCCGCATCGCCGGCGACCTGGTGCTCGACCGCCACCGCTACCGCCCGGCGCGGCTGGACATCGGCGTGGCGCCTTTCGACGAACGGCCCGAGAGCTGGTGGAACGTGATCCCCGACGCACTGCCCATCGACCTGGGCTTGCAGACCCTGGAGCTCGTGGCCGACGGCAGCACGCTGCGCGCACGCCTGAAGCCGGCGCTGGCCGGCCTGCGCGTGGACACGAGCCGCATGGCCCTGAACGACAAGCCCTGCACGAGCTGGTCCGACGACTGGGTGACGCCGCTGCGCCAGGACGAGCCTGCCGCCACCGCGGGTGCCGCGCCCGGCGCCGTGCTCGTGCTGCAGGGCGCCTTCCCGCGCGGCTGCACGCGCCACGAAGACCTGCAGGCGGCCGACCGCACGCGCCACGCCGGCCTGGTGTTCGCCCAGACCTGGCGCGAGCTGGGCGGCCAGTGGGAAGGCCGCGTGCGCGAGGCCGAGGCCGCAGCGCCCGAGACCCTGCCGGTGCTGGCGCAACGACGCTCGCGCCCCTGGGGCGAGATGCTGCGCATGATGGTGAAGACCTCGGACAACACGCTCGCGCGGCTGGCCTTCCTGGAGCTTGGCGTGCCGGCCATGGCCGCCCAGCCGCAGGCCACGACGCTGGACCTCGCGCGCCAGGCGGTGCAGGGCTGGGTGGTGCAGCAGGGCATCGACGCGCGCGGCCTGGTGGTCGACAACGGCTCGGGCCTGTCGCGCAGCGAACGCATCAGCGCGCAGGCACTGGCGCAGACCGTGGCCTGGGCCTGGCGCAGCCGCCATGCGCCCGACGTGCTGATGACGCTGCCCGTGGCGGGGGTGGACGGCACGATGCGCAACCGGCTGAAGGACAGCCCGGCCAAGGGCGTGGCGCGGCTGAAGACCGGCACCCTGCGCAACGTGCGCGCCCTCGTCGGCGTGGCCGTCGACCCGCAGGGCCGGGCCTGGGCGCTGGCGGCCATGGTCAACAGCGACGAGCACATCGACGCCGGCCGCGCCGTGCTCGACCTGCTGGTCGACCGCATCGCCCGCGGCGACCTGGCGCGGCCAGCAGGCCCGGCCGGGCCGGTTCAGGCCGTCAGCCGCTCGGGCGACAGGTAAGCCAGGCGGTAGGTCTCGAAGTCCACCGTCTCGGCGGCTTCCTGGGCCAGGCGCTCGTCCACCGAATCCCGCGCCATCGCCTCGAAGGCGGCCTGCTGTTCAGCCGACCAGGGCAAGTCCAGCAGGTGCTGGTGGGTCTGCTCGGACTGGGCGCGCAGGAAGGCGGTGTAGCTGCCGCCGAAGTCAGCGGCCATGGTGTCGAGCGCACGCGCCGAGGGCAGGGTGTCGGGTGCGGCGATGCTGGCGTGTGCTGCCGCCAGCGCATCGCCGTAGGCGTGGGTGGCGTGGGCATCGTCCAGGGCCTGGGCGATGGGGGCGCAGTCGGCCAGCATTTCGTTGGCCCAGTCCGTCAGCAGCACCGGGCGACCGTGGCGCTCCAGCGCCAGGCCGGGTTCGCGGCCGTGGCTCGCGGCACGGTGCTGGTTGCGGCCGAGTTCGGCGATCTCGGCCGGGGTGTCGCGCGGGCTGTCGGCCAGCAGGCAGTGCAGCAGGAAGACGTCGAGGAAGCGGATGGTCTGCGCCTGGATGCCCACCGGCACGAACGGGTCCAGGTCCATGCAGCGCACCTCGACGTATTCGACGCCACGTTCGCGCAGCGCGTGCAAAGGGCGCTCGCCGCTGCGGATGACGCGCTTCGGGCGGATGGTGCCGTAGAACTCGTTCTCGATTTGCAGCAGGGTGGTGCCGAGCTGGTTGTATTCGCCGCCCAGGTTGCGCACGCCGATCTTTTCGTAGGGCGGGTAGTGCTGGGTCAGCGCGCCGTGCAGGCTGGCGGCGTAGCTGTCCAGGCTGTTGTAGCTGACGGCCAGGGTGGCCTGGGCGTCGCTCTGGTAGCCCAGCCGGCCCATGCGCAGGCTGGTGGCGTAAGGCATGCCCAGGGCCCCGGCGTCGGCGCCGGCCGTGTTCCCCAGGCGCTGCAGCGGGTGTTCGCGCCCGGCCACGAAGCTGGGGCAGACCGCCGGGCTGGCGCCGAACAGCAGCAGCAACAGGAAGGCGTGGCGGCGGAAGTTGCGGATCAGCGCAAAGTGTTCCTCGTTCGACAGCCCCGGCAGCGACCAGTTGTAGTGGATGCCGCTGATGGTCTGCATGCGCCGGCCGTAGCGGTGGCCCAGGCCCATGCGGTAGACGCTCTTGGCCCGTGCCACGTTGCTGCTGCCATAACGGCCGAGCGGGATGGTCTCGTCGGTGGGCAGGCCGCAGGGCATGCTGCCGACCCACAGGCGTTCGTCGCCCACGCTGGCCAGGCTGCGCACCACGAACTGGTGGATGCGGGTGAGCTCTTCGAGGCAGTCCTCGACGCCGGCGTGCACGCCGGTGATGAGTTCGAGCTGGCTCTCGCTGAAGTCGGTGGTGATGCGCGGGTGGGTCAGCGGCGCGCCCAGCGCCGCGGGGTGCGGGGTGAGCGCCAGCTGGCCGCCTGGAAGTGAGCGCAGGCTTTCCTTTTCGATCCCGCGGCGCATGGCGCGCAGGCGCTCGGCCGAGAAGGCCTGCAGTCGTCGTTGAAGCGTCATACGGGGGTGGTCGACAGGTGAGCGGGCCGCAAGGTTAAGCGCAAGCCGGTTTTTGCGCTGGAAGGGTCCTGCTTGACCCGGAACTGAAGCGTGCGACCGCCTGGGCGACCCTGCCTAGGCGGTGGACAGGGCCGACGACCAGAATCGACGCCATGAATTCCCGCCGTCGTTTTGTCCTGGGCACGTTGGCCGCAGGTGGTGCACTGGCCCTGGGCTGGACGCTGCTGCCCCCGCGCCAGCGCCTGGTGACTTCCGAACCGCTGGCCACGGCCGCGGGCGAACACGCGCTGGGCGGCTGGCTGAAGATCAGCGCCGACGACCGCGTGTGGGTGGTGATGCCGAAGTCGGAAATGGGCCAGGGCGTGCACACCGGCCTGGCCATGGTGCTGGCCGACGAACTCGACGCCGACTGGGCGCGGGTGGCCATCACCGCCGCGCCGATCGACCGCATCTTCGCCAACCAAGCCACGGTGCTCGAGAACCTGCCCTTCCACCCCGACGACGACGGCGCCCTCAAGCGAACGGCGCACTGGCTGACGGCCAAGACCCTGCGCGAGGTCGGCGAGATGGTCACGGGCGGCAGCAGCAGCATCAAGGACCTGTGGGAGCCGATGCGCCAGGCCGGCGCAAGCGCCCGCGCCATGCTGCTGGCCGCCGCGGCCCAGGCCTGGGGCGTGCCGGTGGCCGAGCTGCAGGCCGCGCGCGGCGCCATCAGCCACCCCGCCAGCGGCCGCAGCGCACGTTATGGCGAACTGGCCGCCGCCGCCGCGCAGCTGCCGCTGGCCAGCGATGCCCCGCTGAAGACACCGGCGCAGTTCACGCTCATCGGCCAGCCGCTGGCACGGCTCGAAGCGCAGGCCAAGAGCGACGGCAGCGCCGTCTTCGGCCTGGACGTGCAGCTGCCGGGCATGCTGTACGCGAGCGTGGTGATGTGCCCGACCCTGGGCGGCCGCGTTGCCGGCTTCGACGCCGCCGCCGTGCAGGGCCTGCCGGGCGTGAAGCAGGTGGTGGCCGTCGACGGCCACCAGGGCGGCACCGCCGGCGTGGCGGTGGTGGCCGACACGCCCTGGCGCGCCCTGAAGGCGGCGCGCGCCCTGCCGGTGCGGTGGCAGGACGACCCGGCGAGCACACCGGCCGCCGCCTACGGCAGCGCCGAAGGCCTGGATGCGCTGGCCCGGCAACTGGACCAGGACACCGGCACCGCGCTCTTCAGCCGCGGCGACGCCGGCGCCGCCATGAAAGCCGCCGCCCGGACCCTGCAGGCCGAGTACCGCGCGCCCTACCTGCCGCACCTGACGCTGGAGCCGCAGAACTGCACCGTGCAGATCCAGGCCGACGGCCGCGCATCGGTCTGGGCGCCGACGCAGATTCCCGGCATCGCCCGTGACGCCGTGGCGCGGGTGCTGGACATCGCAGCCGAACGTGTGACGGTCCATGTCACCCTGCTCGGCGGCGGTTTCGGGCGCCGACTGGAAGCCGACTTCATCGCCCAGGCCGCGGCCATCGCGCGCGCCGCCACCAGCGCCAACCCGGCGCTGGCCGGCCGGCCGCTGCAGGTGTTCTGGAGCCGCGAAGAAGACACCCGCCACGACTTCTACCGCCCAGCCGCGGTGGCCAGGCTGCAGGCTGGGCTGGACGCGCAGGGCCGGCTGGTGGCCTGGCAACAGGTGTCGGCCGGGCCCACCATCCTGCCGAAAGTGATGCAGCGCCACTTCGGCCTGCCCGCCGGGCTGGTGGCGCTGTCGCCCGACAAGACTGCGCTCGAAGGCGCCTTCGACCAGCCCTACGAGTGGCCGGCCGCGCGCATCGCCCATGCCGCGGTCGAGAGCCCCGTGCCCGTGGGCTTCTGGCGCGCCGTGGGCCATTCGCACCAGGCCTTCTTCAAGGAAGCCTTCCTCGATGAAGCCGCCCAGGCCGCGGGCCAGGACCCGCTGGCCTTCCGCGCCGCGCTGCTGCAACAGCACCCGCGCCACCTGGCCGTGCTGCAGGCCGCGGCGAAGCTGGCGGGCTGGGGTACACCGCTGCCGGCCACGGCCGATGGTGCCCCGCAGGCCCGCGGCATCGCCCTGCACCACAGCTTCGGCAGCGTGGTGGCGCAGGTGGCGCAGGTGTCGGTGGGGCCCGGCAACACCATCCGCGTGCACCATGTGGCCTGCGCCATCGACTGCGGCACGCCGGTGAACCCGAACCTGATCCGCCAGCAGATGGAAGGCGGCGTGCAGTTCGGCCTGTCGGCCGCACTGCACGGCAGCGTGGACATCGTGCGCGGCCAGGTGCAGCAGAGCAACTTCCACGACCTGCCGCAGCTGCGCATGGCGCAGGCGCCCAGTGTCGCCACCGTCATCCTGCCCAGCAGCGCCCACCCCGAAGGCGTGGGCGAGCCGGTGATGACCTGCATCGCACCGGCCGTGGCGAACGCGGTGTTCGCACTGACGCGGCAGCGGCTGCGATCCCTGCCCTTGCGCCTGGCCTGAGCACCGCGTTCAGGCCACCTTCACCGCCGTGCCGCTGACCGCCACCATCATCATGCCGTTGGCTTCGCCCATGACCTCGTAGTCGAAGTCGATGCCCACCACGCCGTTGGCACCCATCTCGAGGGCCGCGGACTTCAGCTCCTCCAGGGCCGCTTCGCGGGCGCCGGCCAGCGCGCGTTCGTAGCCCCCGGCACGGCCGCCCACCACGTCTCGCACGGACGAGAACATGTCGCGGAAGATGTTGGCGCCGATGATGGCTTCGCCGTTGACCAGGCCGAGGAAGCGCTCGATGCGCACCCCGCCCATGTCGGGCCCGGGCACGATGGTGGCCAGGAAGAAGTCGTCGTCGGATTTCGAGAACCAGCCCATGTCGGTCTGCCTTCGGCGGTTGAACAGGCCATGACGATAGCCGCCCGCCTAGACTCGGGCGCATGCACCCCACCCACCGTCCCTTGCTGCGCACCATGCACCTCACCCTGCCCCGCCCCGGCGCCCGCACGTTCACCCGCGTGGCCACGGCCTTGCTCGTCACGCTGGCCGCCGGATGCGCGGTCACGCCACCGCCGCAGCCCTTCGAGGCCTGGAGCGAGAGCTTCGCCGCCGACTGGGTGCGCCTCTCGCCGGAACGCGCCACCTTCAGCCAGTACTTCCGCGGCGCCGAGCAGGATGCGCTCGACGGCCAGCTCAGCCCGCAGACCGCCGAACGGCGCGCCCGAGAACAGGCGCTGGCCCGCCAGGGGCTGGCCACGCTGGACCGCTATCTGGCGGCCACGCTGCCGCAGGAACAGCGCACCGCTGCGCTGACCATGCAGTGGAGCCTGCAGCGCAACCTGGCCAGCGCCGAGTTCGAGGATCTGGCCTTTCCCTTCAACCAGCTCGGCGGCATGCAGGTGCGCAGCGTCAACCTGCTGACGCAGAGCCACCCGCTGCGCCGGCCGACCGACGTGCAGAGCTATCTGTCGCGCCTGTCCCAGCTGCCGGCACGGGTGGACGAGGCCGTCGCCCGCAGCCGTGCCAGCGCCGCGCGCGGCGTGCTGCCGCCGCGCTTCATCCTGGAACGCGGGCGCGGCCAGCTCGAATCCTTCCTGCAGGCCGCGCCTTCGGACAACCTGTTCGTCACCGCACTGGCCAGCCGCACCGAGAAGATGGCCGACCTGTCGGTGCAGGACCGCAGCATCGCGTTGCAACAGGCGCAGACCCTGGTCAGCGAAAGCGTGCGCCCGGCCTTCGAGCGCGCCCTGGCGATGCTGAACGAACTGCACCCGCGCACCACCGACGACGCCGGCCTGTGGCGCCTGCCTGGCGGCGAGAGCGCCTACGCCCAGGCGCTGGCCGCCAACACGACCACGACGATGACGGCCGACGAGATCCACCGCGTGGGCCTGCGCGAAGTGGCGCGCATCGAAGGCGAAATGGACCGCGTGCTCCAGACCCTGGGCCGCAGCCAGGGCACGGTGCGCGAGCGCATGGCGGCGCTGCGCACCGAACTGCAACCCCCGTCGGGTCCGAACGATCCCGACCCGCGGCCGAAGCTGCTGGCGCGTTTTGGCGACTACGTGCGCGAGACGCAGGAACGCGCCGCGCCGCTGTTCAACATCAAGCCGACCGCGCCGGTGATCGTGCAGAGGGTGCCGGCGCTGACCGAGCGCACCGCCAGCGCCTACTACACCACGCCCACGCCCGACGGCACGCGCCCGGGCATCTTCTGGGCGCCGCTGCCCGGGCCCAGCTTCAACGTCATGGGCATGAAGAGCCTGGCCGTGCACGAGGCCGTGCCCGGCCATCACTTCCAGCTGGCGCTGCAGCAGGAACAGGCCGGGCTGCCGCGCTGGCGCCAGCAGCGCATCTTCGGCGGCGGCAGCGCGCACGCCGAGGGCTGGGCGCTGTACGCCGAGCGGCTGGCCATCGAACAGGGCTGGTATGAAGGCGACCCGCACTCGCTGCTGGGCGCGCTCGATTCACAGCTCTTCCGCGCCCGCCGCCTGGTCGTCGACACCGGCCTGCACGCCAAGCGCTGGACCCGCCAGCAGGCCATCGACTACGGCATTTCGGTGTCGGAAGTGGAACGTTATGTCGTCAACCCCGGCCAGGCCTGTGCCTACATGATCGGCATGCTGCACATCCTGGCATTGCGTGAGGAAGCCAAGGCTGCGCTCGGGCCGAACTTCAAGCTGCCGGCGTTCCACGACGTGGTGCTGAAGACCGGGTCGGTGCCGCTGGATGTGCTGAGCGACGTGGTGCGGCAGTGGATCAAGGCGGGTGGGCAAGCGGTCTAGCGGTGGCTGTTTTCGGCCCGTTGCGGTCGTTGCAGTCCGACGTAGTCCCTTGGGCTGGGAGAGCCGGGTGGCCCCTTCCGCTCATGTCCCCCGCCCGCGCCCGCTCAGGTGCCTGGGGCACCTGACCGGGCGCGGGCTCCTCCTTGACTTCGCTGCAGGGGCCACCCGACTCTCCCAGCC
>JANOBX010000095.1:0-12094 GCA_031411875.1 Burkholderiales bacterium
TCTTCGTCGTCGCCGTCGTCGCCACGACATCGGCCGAGCAGCAAGGCAGTCCTGTGCTCGCATCGCTGGGCGCCGATCAGCGGGAGAGCGCCACGCAGTCGGGCGGCAACATGGAAGGCAAGGAGGTTCGCTTCGGCATCAATGCATCTGCCTTGTTTGCCATCATCACCACCGCGGCCAGCTGCGGGGCGGTGAACTCGATGCACGACAGCTACACGCCGTTGGGTGGCGCCGTGCCCTTGGTGTTGATGCAGCTCGGCGAGGTGATCTTCGGCGGTGTGGGCTCGGGCCTCTACGGCATGCTCGTCTTCGCGGTGATGGCCGTCTTCATCGCCGGGCTGATGATCGGCCGCACCCCCGAGTACCTGGGCAAGAAGATCGAGTCTCACGAGATGAAGATGGTGTCGATCGCCATCCTCGTCACGCCGCTGCTGGTGCTCGGCGGCACCGCCTTGGCGGTGATGACCGAGCCTGGGCGCGCTGGCATCCAGGACCCGGGCCCGCACGGCTTCACCGAGGTGCTGTACGCGCTGTCTTCGGCAGCCAACAACAACGGCAGCGCCTTTGCTGGCCTTTCGGCCAACACGCCCTTCTACAACGGGCTGCTGGCAGCTGCGATGTGGTTTGGCCGCTTCGGCGTGATCGTGGCGGTGCTGGCGATGGCTGGTTCGCTGGCCGCCAAGAAGCGCATCCCGGTGACCGAGGGCACGCTGCCAACACATGGCCCGCTGTTCGTCGTGCTGCTGATCGGCACCGTGCTGCTGGTCGGCCTGCTGAACTACGTTCCGGCGCTGGCCCTGGGGCCGGTGGTCGAGCACCTGATGCTGCACGCACGCTGAAAGACATCCATGACCCGAACGACCCTGACACTTTCCGACCCCGCGCTGGTACGACCCGCGTTGATCGACGCATTCCGCAAGCTCGACCCGCGCGTGCAGTGGCGCAACCCGGTGATGTTCGTCGTCTACGTGGGGAGTGCCTTCACCACCGCGCTGGCAGCCGCCCAGCCGGAGGTCTTCACCGTCGGCGTGGCCATCTGGTTGTGGTTCACCGTGCTCTTCGCCAACTTCGCCGAAGCCATGGCCGAAGGCCGCAGCAAGGCGCAAGCGGCCTCGCTGCGCGGCCTGAAGAAGCAGACCTGGGCCAAGAAACTCGAAGGTGCATATCGCCGCGGCGAGCCACGCACCGCCATGCCCTGGCACCCGCTGGAGGCCGACAGCCTGCGCAAGGGCGACATCGTGCTGATCGAGGCCGGGGACACCATACCGGCCGACGGTGAAGTCATCGACGGCGTCGCATCGGTCGACGAAAGCGCCATCACGGGTGAATCGGCACCGGTCATCCGGGAATCCGGCGGCGACTTTTCGGCCGTCACGGGCGGCACGCGCGTGCTGTCGGACTGGATCGTCGTGCGCGTGTCGGTCAATCCGGGCGAGACCTTCGTCGACCGCATGATCGCGATGGTTGAGAACGCCAAGCGGCAGAAGACGCCGAACGAGATCGCACTGACCATCCTGCTGGTGGCGCTGACCATCGTCTTCCTGGTTGTGGTCGTCACACTGCTGCCGTTCTCTGTCTTCGGCGTGCAGGCCGCAGGAGCTGGTCAGCCGGTGAACTTGGTGATCCTGGTCGCGCTGCTGGTGTGCCTGATCCCGACCACGATCGCCGGCCTGCTGTCGGCCATCGGCGTGGCCGGCATGAGCCGCATGATGCAGGCCAACGTCATCGCCACCTCGGGCCGTGCGGTCGAGGCGGCTGGCGACGTGGACGTGCTGCTGCTCGACAAGACCGGCACGATCACGCTCGGAAACCGGCAGGCCAGCGCCTTCATTCCGGCGGCAGGCGTGCGGGAGGCCGATCTGGCCGATGCCGCCCAGCTGGCGTCACTGGCCGACGAGACCCCCGAGGGCCGCAGCATCGTGGTCTTGGCGAAACAGAAGTTTCAGCTGCGCGAGCGCGACGTCGAGACCTTGGGTGCAAGCTTCGTGCACTTCACGGCGCAGACTCGCATGAGCGGCGCCGACCTGGCCGGGCCGGCGGGTCCGCCACGGCAACTGCGCAAGGGTGCGGCGGACGCCATCCGGCGCCATGTCGAGTCGCAGGGCGGCGCTTTTCCGGCTGCGCTGCAGGCCGTGGTGGACGACGTGGCGCGCCGCGGCAGCACGCCGCTGGTAGTGGCCGACGGCGCGCGGCCCCTGGGTGTCGTCGAGCTGAAGGACATCGTCAAGGGTGGCATCAAGGAGCGCTTCGCCGAACTGCGTCGCATGGGCATCAAGACGGTGATGGTCACCGGGGACAACCGGCTCACTGCGGCGGCCATCGCCGCCGAGGCCGGTGTCGACGACTTCCTGGCCGAGGCCACGCCCGAAGCCAAGCTCAAACTGATCCGCGAGCACCAGGCCGCGGGGCGACTGGTGGCGATGACGGGCGACGGCACCAACGACGCGTCGGCGCTGGCCCAGGCCGACGTGGCCGTGGCCATGAACACCGGCACCCAGGCCGCCAAGGAGGCCGGCAACATGGTCGACCTGGACAGCAACCCGACCAAGCTGATCGAGATCGTCGAGACCGGCAAGCAGATGCTGATGACACGCGGCTCGCTCACCACCTTCAGCATCGCCAACGACATCGCCAAATACTTCGCCATCGTTCCGGCGGCCTTCGTGGCGACTTATCCGCAGCTCGGCGCGCTGAACGTGATGCAGCTGAGCAGCCCGAATTCGGCCATCCTGTCGGCGGTGATCTTCAATGCGCTGATCATCGTCGTGCTGATTCCGCTGGCACTCAAAGGCGTGGCCTACCGGGCCGTGGGTGCCGCATCGCTGCTACGGCGCAACCTGCTGGTGTACGGCCTGGGCGGCGTCATCGTCCCTTTCATCGGCATCAAGCTCATCGACCTGGGGCTGTCAGCACTCGGGATGACTTGATCTTCCACCCAAGGATCTCCATCGTGAACTTTCAACTCCGCCCCGCGTTGACGCTGTTCGTCATGCTGTCTCTCGTCACAGGCCTGGTCTACCCGCTGGCAGTGACGGGTATGGCACGGCTCGTGTTTCCCGATCGCGCCAATGGCAGCCTCATCACCAGCGACGGCAAGGTAATCGGCTCGGACTTGATCGGCCAGTCGTTCAACGACCCGAAGCATTTCTGGGGACGGCCATCGGCCACCTCGCCCATGCCCTACAACGCCAGCGGCTCATCAGGTTCGAACCTGGGGCCCAGCAGCCCCGTCTTGGCCGATGCCGTGAAGGCCCGCATCGCGGCGCTGCGCGCTGTCGATCCAGGCAACATTGCCGCCGTGCCGGTGGATCTGGTCACGGCGTCGGCCAGTGGGTTGGACCCGCACATCAGCCGTGCCGCTGCCGACTACCAGGCGACGCGCGTGGCACGCGTGCGCGACCTGCCGCTGGTGACTGTGCAGGAACTGATCGGGCGGCACGCCGAGGCTCCCTTGCTGGGCTTTATCGGCGAGCCACGGGTCCATGTGCTGCGGCTGAACCTGGCGCTGGCAACTGCAGCGCCATAAGAAAGGGCTGACCTCTGGGGCGTGCTGGGGGCGCTGGCGGCGGTCGTCGTTCCCATGGCCCTCGCCGGATGGCTGCTGGGCCGCAAAGACCGCCGGCGCCGGGCGCATGATGATTCGTACAACCGCGGGCGAAAAGAAGAAGGTGGCGGATAGATGTTGATCAACTGCGTCGCCTATCAAGACGGCAAAAAGCTCGCTGACATTGCCGTCGACGACATCGACCAGTGGCTGGGCAAGCCGGACTGCTTCGTCTGGGTGGCGTTGCGCGACGCCACCGACGACGAGTTGCGGCAAATGCAGCACGAGTTCGACCTGCATGAGCTTGCCGTGGAAGATGCTCGCCACGGACACCAGCGCCCGAAGATCGAGGAGTACGGGGACACCCTGTTCGTGGTGATGAAGTTGCCTGAGCTCCGTCAGGGAGAACTCGAGACAGGCGAAGTCGCTGTCTTCGTCGGCCAGAACTTCGTGCTCTCGGTGCGCAACAACAGCCAACAGGGCTTCCTCGGCGTGCGCGAGCGTTGCGAGCGCGAGCCCGACCACCTGAAGCAAGGCGCCGGCTTCGTGCTCTACGCCCTGATGGACGCCGTGGTCGACCGCTACTTCCCGATCCTGGACTCCCTGGAAACCGATCTGGAGAAGATCGAGAGCCAGATCTTCGAACGCGGCGCGGCCAAGTGGAACATCCAGCGGCTGTACGAGCTGAAGCGCCGGGCCACCGTGCTGCGCCACGTGGTCGCGCCCTTGCTGGAGGTGGCGGGCAAGCTGCACGGCGGACGCGTGCCGGCGGTGTGCATGCGCAGCCAGGAGTACTTCCGCGACGTGCATGACCATCTGGCGCGCATCAATGGCGCCATCGACGGCATCCGCGAAACGATCGCCACGGCGATCCAGGTCAACCTGTCGATGGTGACCATCGAGGAGTCCGAGACCACCAAGCGGCTGGCGGCCTACGCCGCGATCTTCGCGGTGTCGACAGCGCTGGCCGGCATCTGGGGCATGAACTTCGAGAACATGCCCGAGCTGAAGTGGAAGTACGGCTACGCGATGGCTCTGGCTGCCATCACGGGAGCTGCAGGCCTCCTCTTCTGGCGGTTCAGGCGCGCCGGCTGGCTGTGATGTGACCGAAGTCGCGCGCCCCGACCCAGGTGCCCCGCTGGGTCGCTATGGGCTGGCCGACCCACGTCCTTCGCCAACCGGCCGCGCCAAGGCCTGATCCGCCGACTCCGCCGGATCCGGAGCGAACATCGCATGGCCATGCCGACCCCGCCAGTCGCCCAGGAACAGCAGGATAGGCGCCGCGATAAAGACCGACGAGGCCGCCGCAATGGCGATGCCGAACGCCATCGGCACCGCGAAGCTGGCCAACGCCGGGCCGCCCCACACCGCCAACGGCAGCACGGCCAGGAAGGCCGTGACCGACGTGTAGAGGCTGCGCGTCAGCGTCTGGTTGATTGACAGGTCGATCACCTCGCGCAGCGGCCGCTTGCGCAGGCTGCGAAGGTTCTCGCGCATGCGGTCGTAGACCACCACCTTGTCGTTCACCGAGTAGCCCACCAGCGTCAGCAGCGCGGCGATGGCCGTCAGGCTGAAATCCAGGCCGGTGATCGCGAAGACGCCCAGCGTGAGCACGACATCGAGCGCCAGCGTCAGGATGGCGCCCACCGCGAACGGCCATTCGAAACGCACCCAGATATAGACCAGCATCGCGAGCGACGCCAGGATGACCGCGATCACGCCCGCCTGGGCCAGCTCGCCACTCACCTTCGGGCCGACCACCTCCGTGCGGTCGAAGCTGGCCTTCGGATCGACCTCCAGCACGGCCGCCTTGAGTTTCTCGACGGCGGCCGTCTGCTGCACCTCGCCGCCCGGCTGCCGCTCTACCCGCACGAGCAGGCGGCCTTCATCGCCCATGGTCTGCAGCGACACCTCGCCAAGCCCCAGCCCATCGAGCTGCGCCCGGTACCGGGACAGGTGCGACAGGTCGTCGGGTGTGCTCGCGGCCACCTCCATCTGGATGCCGCCGCGGAAGTCGATGCCGAAGTTCAGGCCCGGCTTGAACAGCAGTGCCACGCTGCCGATCACAAGCAGTGCCGTCAGACCGAGCCCGGCCAGGCGAGCCCTCATGAACTTGAACTGCGTGCCGTCGGGCACAGGCCTAAAGCCGAAGAGGGGCTTGATCTGGATGGTCTTGAGCCGGCGGCGCCGCGCGATCGACAGCATCATCACCTTGACCACCGACACCGCGGTGAACATCGAGATCACGATGCCGAGTGCCATGGTGATGGCGAAGCCGCGCACCGGCCCCGAGCCGAACCAGAACAGCAGCATCGTGGCGATCAGCGCGGTGAGGTTGCTGTCCATCACGGTTGCGTAGGCGCGCCGGAAGCCAGCGTCGATGGCCAACAGCGCGGATTTGCCCTTGAGCGTCTCCTCACGGATGCGCTCGTTGATGAGCACGTTCGCATCCACCGCCAGGCCGATGCCCAGCACGATGCCGGCGATGCCCGGCAGCGTGAGGGTTGCACCCAGCACGCTCATGCCCGCGATGGTGAGGATCACATTGAGCGCGAGGGCGACGTTGGCCACCAGGCCCCAGCCGCCGTAGAGCACGAACATGAAGAGGAACACCAGCACGAAGGCTGCAATGCCGGCGTAGACACCCTTCTGGATCACATCGCTGCCCAGGTCGGCGCCGACGCTGCGCTCCTCGATGACGGTCAGCTTGGCGGGCAGCGCACCCGCCCGCAGCAGCGCCGACAGTGTGCCGGCCTCCTGCACCGTGAAGCTGCCCGAGATCTGGCCGGAGCCGCCGGTGATCGGTTCGCGGATCACCGGTGCACTCAGCACCTTGCCGTCGAGCACGATGGCGAACGGCCGGCCGACGTTGGCCTCGGTGATGGCGGCGAACTCGCGGGCTCCGGTGCGGTCGAAGCGGAAGTTGACGACCGGCTCGCGCGTCTGCGGATCGAATCCGGCGCTGGCGTCCGACAAGCGGTCGCCACTCAATGCCACGCTGTTGCGCACCGGGAAGCTGTTGCCCTGGCTGTCCTGCAAGTTGCGGATGCCGTCGGGGCTGGACGAGTCACCCAGCAGGTGGAAGCTCATCTTGGCGGTCGAGCCGAGCAAGGCTCGCAGCTGCGCCGGATCCTGCAGGCCGGGCAGCTGCACCAGGATGCGGTCCGCCCCGACGCGCTGGATCGTCGGTTCGGACACGCCCACCTGGTCCACGCGCTGGCGGATCACCTCCAGGCTCTGTTCGACGGCGCGGCCCATGGACTGGAGCAGCCCTTCCTCGGTGAGCGCGAGTTCGATGCCGTCAGTGCCACGGCGCGTGACCGCCAGGTCCTGCCGGGCCGTGCCAACCGGGTTGGACAAGGTCCTGAGCTGGTCGATCGCGGCGTCCTGCTGCTCGGCCGAGCGCAGCGTGATCGTCAGGCCGCGCTCCCCGGTCTCGACGCTGCGCCAGGGGATGTCGTCTTCGCGCAGCAGGCGCCGGGCGTCTTCCGCCAGGGTGCGAACCCGCTCGCGGCGCAGTTCGCTGCCGTCGACTTCCAGCACGAGGTGCGATCCTCCGCGCAGGTCGAGGCCGAGGGCGACGGGCTTGTCGGGCAGGGCGCTGGGCCAGCGCTCGAGCACAGAGGCGGGCAGCACGTTCGGCAACGCGAACAGCAGACCCGCGACGATGATGGCCAGGTACACGGCCACCAGGTACGGTGAGTTCTTCATGAAATGGCCTTGACGGGCGTGCGCAGCCATCTGGCTTGCGCACGCGGGCTTCGGGAAAGCGATGGGCGCGCAGCAGGTGCGCGCGAAGCGTCAGGCCAGGAGAGGAGGTGCCCGGCTTGGGGGCATGCGGTGCCGCGACTTCGGACGCGGCTCGGTCGCTGCAGGCGCTCTGGCGGCGGATTGCCGCTCGACCGTCGGCAGCGCGATGCGGCCCGGCGGAACCGCACCGTCGGCGTGCACCTCGACGACGGCGGCTGAGACTTCGGCAACCTTCAGCTCGGCCGCGACGGCCGGCAGTTCGCGACGCACCGTGCGGGAGGACAGCGACGGTCCGCCATGACGCTGCAGGTGCTGGACGCTGGCGGCCAGCTTGCCGGCCAGCGTCTGCGAGACCACGCCGACCGTACCGCCGAGTCCGGCACACAGCAATGCAGTCCAGGCCAGCAGGGTGACGAGCATCGCCTGCACGGCGGTGCGAGTTCCCGCTGGGCCGCCCGCTGGCGTGCGCAGGTCGGACCGCGGGGGAGCGGATTCGACGGGAGCAAGGCGGACGGACAGGATTTTCACCAGTCGGACTATAGGACCGCAGAAGTTCGGTTTTTCCTGACCTGGAGATCTAGTGGATGCGCTTCCTTCGAAGTCCAGTCGGGTGCACATTCAAGCTCGTCACCACTCCTCGACCGACCTGCCATGAAACTCATCGCAAGCCTCTCCACCCTGGCGGTCGCCCGCCTCGACCGGGCATTGCGGTCGGTGCACGCGTTGCTCAGTGCGTCGATGCGCCCGCCGCGGCTGGTGCCGATCCCGATCCGAATCGACCGTCGCACACGCGATGTGACCGATCGGCCATCCCGTCGCCGCTACTGAGCCACGCGAAGGCGATGCATCCAGTCGCTCCGGCAGGGAGATCAAACGGCACGGGAACCCAGGCGCCGCTGTCTCAAAAGTCCAGGCGTAGTCCAAAACGGTCATCCATCCATTGAAGAGGAAAGTCCACCATGCGCAGCTATCCCCTGAACAGCCCCGAAGCAGCGGCACGCATCGTCTCGCTCGTGCTCATCTCCGACGGCCATGTCTGCAGCACCGAGTTCGATATCCTCAAGCGCCTGGGCGCCGAGCGTGAACTTGGGCTGGAACCCCAGCTGCTGCCGCACATCGTCCACACGTTGTGCGAAGAGCTGATGGCCACCGGATACGAGACGGGGTCTCTCATGAGAAATGTCGACGACAGCACCCTGGCGTGCCTGATGGCCGAAATCTCGGATCCGGTGCTGCAGAGAAAGGTGTTGCGTCTGTCGCTGGCCGCGGCGCGGGCCGACGGGCACTTCGCCGATGGCGAAACCCTGGTCGTGGACGCCGCGCGGCGCCACTGGCAATTGGTCGATGGCGAGGAGCCCTCGAGCGCCAGGAAGACCGCCCGCCTTCTCGACGCTTGACCAGCGCGATCACCGCCATCAAGGCATCGCCGCGGCCACCACTCGCATCACCAAGGGGTGGTGTTGTCCGCGCCGCGAACGGATGGCGTGGATCTCCTCCTTCACGCCGTCGCTGGTGCCGAGCAGGCGCAGCCCCCGCATCAGGCCGACGTCGTCTGCTCCCAGCCGGCTGACCGGGAACACGCCCAGGCCACGGGCTGCGAAGACGGCGAGAAGCGCGCTGTCCTCGAACTCGCCGACGATGCGAGGTCGCAGCCCCTGCGCCTCGAACCAGTGGTCCAGCGTTGCTCGGAGCGCGGAGTGTCCGGTGGGCAGCAGAACGGGCAGTTCGTTCAGGCTCTGCGGAAACCGGTCGCGCTCGGTCTTGCCGACCAGCCGGGCTGGTCCGTACCACTCGACCGGCGAATCGACGAGCCGCTCGCTGGTGAGGCGCAGGTTCGGATTTCGCGGTGCAGCCTGCCCGGCAAGAACCAAGTCCAGGTGATGCAGGGCCAGCTCGCCCAGCAGCTGCTCGAACTCGCCTTCATGGCACACCAGCCGCAGATGCGGGGTGCTCAGCACCGGCTCCAGCAGCGCATGCGCCGCCAGCTTGGAGATGCCATCGGAGAACCCGACCGCGAGGCGGGCTACCTTGCCGCTCGCCGCTTCGCGCACCTCGTCGGGGATGCCCTGGCCGAGCTGGAAGATCTCCTCGGCGCGGGCGAAGGCGGCCTGGCCCGCCTCGGTGAGCGCCACGCCGCGGCCTGATGGTTTGAGCAGCTGGTGGCCGAGCGCCTTCTCCAGCTCGCGCACCTGCGCGCTGATCGTCTGCACGGCCATGTCCAGCCGCTCGGCGGCCCGGGCAAAGCCACCTTCCTTGGTGACGACCCAGAAGTAGTGGAGATGGCGATAGTTCAGCATGTGCGCCCCTGTTCGGGAAAACCGAACTATAGGTGCGCTTCACTCTGGTTTGTTCGACGACTCTCCGTCCCCACACTCTGACCATCCGATCACATCACCTTCCTCGCACCATGTTCTACGTTCTCAGCTGGTTTGCCGTCGCTTCGCTGCTTGCACTGTGGTCCCTGGCCACATGGGCTTTGCATGCCGTTGCGGTCTGGTCTGTTTCCAACGTTGGGGCGTTCTCCGGTGCCGCCTCGGGCGGCGGCAGCATCGCCTTGCCGGATTGGCTGGCACCTTGGGTGCCGACCGAGCTGGTGCAGGCCGTGACCCAGATGGCGGCGGGGCTCGGGCCGCTGGTCGACAGCCTGCTGCAGGCTGTTCCCTTCCTGGCCGGCGGGTTGACGGTCGTGGCGTGGGTGGTCTGGGCCATCGGCGGCGGTCTCCTCCTCGTGCTGGGTGCTGCACTGCACCTGCTGATCGCGCTGTGGCGTCGCCGCGGCGGCGGTGGCTCCGGCCCGAGCGCCGGCCCTTCGCTGGCGACGCGCTGATCGCGCAGCCACCAGACTCACTTGTCCAACATCAACTCGAAACCGATCCACCGCATCACCATGGACACCAGCACACTGCTCCTCGCCATCCTGACCCTCTGTCTGGCCGGGGTCACTTTCCACGCCTGGCGCCTGGGCAACGAGAAGCGCGATGTCGTGTTGCTCGGCGTGTTCAGCGGCCTGATGGGCGCGGGCACGGCCGTCGCGGCAATCCTCTGAATCTGAGAACAAGACATGGACTTCCTGCTTCCCTTCCTCACAGCCGACTTCATGGGCAAGCCCGCCTGGGTCTGGCTCACTTTCGTCGGTATCGTCATCGCGCTGCTGGCTTTCGACCTGGGCGTCCTGCACAAGGACGACAAGGAAATCGGCGTTCGCGAGAGCCTGCTGCTGTCGGCCGGCTACATCAGCGTGGCGCTGCTCTTCGGCGCGTGGGTCTGGTGGTACCTGGGCGCGCAAAGCGGCATGGATTACTACACCGGCTTCATGATCGAGAAGTCGCTGTCGATGGACAACGTCTTCGTCATCGCGCTGATCTTCAGCTTCTTCGCGATCCCGCGTCAGTATCAGCACCGCGTGCTGTTCTGGGGCATCCTGGGCGTGATCGTGCTGCGCGCCATCATGATCGGTCTGGGCGCCACGCTGGTGAGCCAGTTCAGCTGGGTGCTCTACCTGTTCGGCGCCTTCCTGATCTTCACCGGCATCAAGATGTGGATCATTGCCGACCACATGCCCGACATCGCCAACAACCCGCTGCTGAAGTTCCTGAAGCGGCACATGCGCGTGACTGAGGGCCTGCGCGGCAACGCCTTCTGGGTTCGTGAGCCGGACCCGAAGACCGGCAAGCTGGAACGCTTCGCGACGCCCTTGTTCCTGGCGCTTGTGCTGGTCGAGTTCGTCGACCTGATCTTCGCGGTCGACTCGGTGCCGGCCATCTTCGCGATCACCACCGACCCGTTCATCGTCTACACGAGCAACATCTTCGC
This sequence comes from Burkholderiales bacterium, assembly GCA_031411875.1. Taxonomy (GTDB): domain Bacteria; phylum Pseudomonadota; class Gammaproteobacteria; order Burkholderiales; family Burkholderiaceae_C; genus Rubrivivax. The sequence goes on from JANOBX010000095.1 coordinate 11,108, forward strand.
CATCCTGGGCCTGCGCGCGCTCTACTTCGCGCTGGCGGCGATGATCCACCGCTTCAAGTACCTGAAGTACGCCCTGGCCCTGGTGCTGGTGTTCATCGGCAGCAAGATCTTCCTGGTGGGCATCATCGGCAAGATCCCGGCGGTGATCTCGCTCAGCGTGACCTTCGGGCTGATCGCCGGTGGCGTGCTGGTGTCGCTGTGGAAGACGCGCGGGCAGCCCGCTGCCGCTGAGTCTCCATGACGCCGCCAGTCGTGCAGCGGCTGCGCGACGCAGCCGCTGCCATCCAGGACGAAAAGGTGTCGATGCGGGCGATGGCGCAAAGCCACGGCCCCGAGGCCCACGGGACCTTGCTTCTGCTGCTGGCCATGCCCTGCCTACTGCCGGTACCCGGCGTGGGCACGGTGCTCGGGCTGGGGATGGCGGCGCTGGCGGTCGCCATGTGGCGGGGCCGCGGCGCACCCTGCTTGCCGCAACGGGTGGCCGAGCTTGAACTGCCGCGCCACTGGGCCCAGCGGGTACTGGTCGGATTGGCTTCTGCCTACGCCTTGGCGGGACGCCATGCCAGGGCTCGGCTGAGCCATCTCGCCGCCTCTGGCCGACGGTCGGCTACGGCGCTGGCCATTGGGCTGATGGCCGCCATCATCGTGATGCCGATCCCCTTCGGCAACCTGCTGCCTGCGGTGGCGCTGGTGTTCATCGGGCTGGGGCTGGTGTTCCGCGATGGGCTTGCAGTGATCCTGGGGCTGCTGATGTCGGGCGTGGCCCTGGCCGCTACGACCGGCCTGCTGCTGATGGCCTGGGTCTGGGGCAGCGAGTGGATTCTGGGCTGGGTTTGACGTCGAATGGAACTGATCGCCGATCTACGCGACCCTCAAGACTGGTCATGTGCTGTCCATCACCGTCTGGATCGGTGGCATGGTGTTTGGACTCCAGTGTCGGCCTTGAACAGGCAGTCCCGGCCAGGAGCAGGTACCCGTCACCGACTG
>JANOBX010000096.1:0-3577 GCA_031411875.1 Burkholderiales bacterium
ATCCGCATCGGCATCATCACCGACATGTCGGGCCTGTACTCCGACATCGACGGCCAGGGCGGCGTCGAAGCCATCCGCATGGCGGTGGCCGACATGGGCGGCGCCATCAACGGCAAGAAGGTGGAAGTGCTGTTTGCCGACCACCAGAACACGGCCGACGTGGCCGCCGCCAAGGCCCGCGAGTGGTTCGACACCCAGGGCGTGGACATGCTGATCGGCGGCACCAACTCGGGCACCGCGCTGGCCATGGCCAAGGTGGCGGCCGAGAAGAAGAAGCTGTTCATCGCCATCGGCGCCGCCACCGCGGCCCTGACCAACGAGCAATGCAACCCGTACACGCTGCACTGGGCCTACGACACGGTGGCGCTGGCCAAGGGCACCGGCAACGCGGTGGTCAAGGCCGGCGGCAAGAGCTGGTACTTCCTGACCGCCGACTACGCCTTCGGCGCGCAGCTGCAGAACGACACCTCCAACGTCGTGAAGGCCGCGGGCGGCACCATCGTCGGCGCCGTCAAGCACCCGCTGTCGGCCAGCGACTTCAGCTCCTTCCTGCTGCAGGCGCAGGGCAGCAAGGCGCAGATCCTCGGCCTGGCCAATGCCGGTGGCGACACCATCAACAGCATCAAGGCGGCCAACGAGTTCGGCATCACCAAGAACATGAAGCTGGCCGGCCTGCTGGTCTTCATCAACGACATCCACTCGCTGGGCCTGAAGACCACGCAGGGCATGTACCTGACCGACAGCTGGTACTGGAACCGCGACCCCGCGGCGCGCGCCTGGAGCCGCAAGTTCTTCGAGAAGATGAAGCGCATGCCGTCCAGCATCCAGGCCGGCGACTACTCGGCCACCTCGCACTTCCTGGGCGCCGTCAAGGCCGCGGGCACCGACGACACCGACAAGGTGCTGGCGCAGATGAAGAAGACCAAGGTCAACGACATCTTCGCCAAGGACGGCTTCATCCGCGGCGACGGCCGCATGGTGCACGACATGTACCTGATGCAGGTGAAGGAGCCCGCCAAGTCGACCGAACCCTGGGACTACTACAACGTGGTGCAGACGTTCAAGGGCGAGGAAGCCTGGACGACCAAGGCCGAGAGCAAGTGCGCGCTCTGGAAGTGAAGCAGGGCATCTGACGTGCGACAGGGCGGCGAATGACAGAGATCTTCGGCATACCGATCCAGGCCTTCGCCGGCCAGTTGCTGCTGGGGCTGGTCAACGGCTCGTTCTACGCGATGCTGAGCCTGGGCCTGGCGGTCATCTTCGGCCTGCTGGGCATCGTGAACTTCGCGCACGGCGCGCTGTACATGATCGGCGCCTACGTGGCCTGGGTGGCGCTGGAGCGGTTCGGCCTGAACTACTGGGCGGCGCTGGTGCTGGCGCCGCTGGTGGTGGGCGGGCTGGGCGCGCTGATCGAACGCACGCTGCTCAAGCAGCTGTACAAGATCGACCCCATTTACGGGCTGCTGCTGACCTTCGGCCTGGCGCTCATCGCCGAAGGCGTGTTCCGCGACCAGTTCGGCGTGTCGGGCCAGCAGTACGCGGTGCCCGAGGCGCTGCAGGGCGCCACCGACCTGGGCTTCATGGTGCTGCCCAACTACCGGGCCTGGGTGGTGGTGGCTTCGCTGACCGTCTGCCTGGGCACCTGGTTCATCATCGAGAAGACCAGCCTGGGCGCCACCCTGCGCGCCGGCACCGAGAACCCGGCGCTGGTGCAGGCCTTCGGCATCAACGTGCCGATGCTCGTGACGCTGACGTATGCCGGCGGCGCGGCGCTGGCCGGGCTGGCCGGCGTGCTGGCCGCGCCCATCATCCAGATCACGCCGCTGATGGGCAGCAACCTGATCATCGTCGTCTTCGCGGTGGTGGTGATCGGCGGCATGGGCTCCATCCTGGGCTCCATCGTCACCGGGGTCATGCTGGGTCTGGTCGAAGGCCTGACCAAGGTGTTCTATCCCGAGGCGTCGAGCATCGTGGTCTTCGTCATCATGGCCATCGTGCTGGTGCTGCGGCCCGCCGGGCTGTTCGGAAAGCAGGCATGACCCACCCTCGAATGGCCCATGTGCTGTGGGCGCTGGTGCTGGCTTTCCTGCTGGCGGCGCCGTTTGTCGGCGTGTACCCGGTCTTCATGATGAAGGCGCTGTGCTTCGCGATCTTTGCCTGCGCCTTCAACCTGCTGCTCGGCTTCACCGGCCTGCTGTCGTTCGGCCATGCCGCCTTCCTGGGCACCGCCGCCTACGCCACCGGCTGGCTGGTGCGCAGCGCCGGCTGGACGCCCGAGCTCGGCGTGCTGGCGGGCACCACGGTGGCGGCCTTCATCGGGCTGCTGGTGGGCCTGATCGCGATCCGCCGGCAGGGCATCTACTTCGCGATGATCACGCTGGCGATGGCGCAGATGATCTACTTCATCTGCCTGCAGGCGCCCTTCACGGGTGGCGAAGACGGCCTACAAGGTGTGCCGCGCGGCAAGCTGTTCGGCGCCATCTCGCTGGCCGACGACCTGACGCTGTACTACGTGGTGCTCGCGGCCTTCGTGGCGGTGTTCCTGGGCATCATCCGCATCGTGCATTCGCCTTACGGGCAGGTGCTGAAGGCCATCCGCGAGAACGAACCCCGGGCCATCAGCCTGGGCTACGACGTCGACCGCTACAAGCTGCTGGCCTTCGTGCTGTCGACCGCCATCGCCGGGCTGGCGGGCTCGCTGAAGACGCTGGTGCTGGGCTTTGCCACGCTGAGCGATGTGCACTGGTCGCTGTCGGGCGAGGTCGTGCTGATGACGCTGCTGGGCGGCCTGGGCACCTTTGCCGGGCCGGTGATCGGCGCCGGCATCATCATCGGCCTGCAGAACTACCTGGCCGACCGGGTGGGGTCCTGGGTCACCGTGATCATCGGCGTCATCTTCGTCGTCTGCGTGCTGGCCTTCCGCAAGGGCGTGGTCGGCGAGTTGCTGGCCTGGCAGGCGCGGCGCAAGGGGCGCTGAACCGGCGGTGCGGTCCGCTGGCCGCACTGCAGGCCCGAACCTTCAACCGCCGTGCGACTTTTCCAGCGCGCTCTTTGCCCCATCAAACTGCGCCAGCGCCTCGGCCAGCCACGGCATCACCGGCTGCAGGTCGCCGAACAGCGTGTGCGGCGGGTTGGCCACGAAGATGCTGCTGCCCATCATCCCGTAGCCGCGCTCGTCGGCCAGCGCCACGGTCAGCCGCGCGTGCAGCCAGCCCTTCTTGGCGCTGCTGTCGGCGGTGGCCTTCAGGCGCTGCGGCAGCTGCGCGGACTCCACCAGCCGCAGCTGCGGCAGCCAGACGATCACCGTGCCTTCGGGAAACAGCTGCAGCGCTTCGCGCAGCGCGGCCAGCGTGCGGGTGTAGTCGGTCTTGATCTCGTAGCTGGGGTCGATCAGCGTCACGCCGCGGCGCGTGGTGGGCGGCAGGTGGCCCTTCAGCGCGGCAAAGCCGTCGGTGAGCTTGATCTCCACGCCGGGCACGTCGCCCAGGTACGACGACAGGATCTTGTGGTCTGTCGGGTGCAGCTCGCTCAGGCGCAGCTGGTCCTGCGCCCGCATCAGCGCCTGCGCGATGGCCGG